>CAZUWC010000216.1:0-4129 GCA_964623935.1 uncultured Halobacteriales archaeon | reverse complement strand
CTCGCCAGGTAGAACGCCTGGCTGCCGGCGACGCCGGCGAGCATCCCGTCGCGGGTGGTGCCCCGCCAGTACAGCGCGACCATCACCGGCAGGGCCAGTTGGGCGAAGCCGCCGAATGCGGTGTCGCCGATCTGGACGAGTGTCCCCGGCCGGAAGAGGCTGAGCACGAACGACACGAGTGCGATGGCGACGACGCCGAGCCGGCCGACCAGCGCCTCCGAGCGTTCGGTGACGCCGGTCGCGACCTGCCGGTAGACGTCCCGAGTCAGGTACGACGACCCCGAGAGCAACATCGAGTCACTGGAGGACATCATCGCGGCCATCGCGCCGGCGATGACGAGCGCGGCGAACCACGCAGGGGTGAACTCCGCGAGCAGCGGCGGCAGGATGCGCCCGTTGGCGTTGGGCGCGAGACCGAACCCGGCGGCCCACGCACCGAGCATGAAGGCGGGCACGAACAGCAGGATGACCAGCACGGGCCACAGCGTGAAGGTACGCTTGAGCACGGCCGTCGACTTGGCGACGAAGAAGCGCTGATTGACCTGCGGGAACATCGTCACGCCGAAGGCAATGGAGATCGCCGTCGAGAGGACGAACGCCGGCGAGTAGAGCCCCCCGCCAAGCGAGAGGTGCTCGGGGGCGTTGGCGGCCAGCTGGCGCGTGGCCGCGCCGGGGCCGCCGACCGCGACGAGGATCCAGGCGACGGCCAGCCAGACCATCCCGAGCATGAAGATGCCCTGGATGGTGTCGGTCCAGGCGACGCCGCGCATCCCCGAGAGGGCGACGTAGACGATCATAAAGAGGGTGATCCCGCCGGCGCCGGCCCAGTAGGGGACCGCCCCGTCGGTCAGCGCCGCCAGCGCCGTCCCGGCACCCTGCTGCTGGAGCATCACGTACGGGACGAGCCAGAAGAGGCTGATAGCCGCGACGAGCACGCGCAGGGTCCGCGACCCGAAGCGGTCCCCGAGCATCTCGCCCAGCGTGACGTACCCGCGGGCCCGGCCGACCAGCCACTGCTTGTAGCCGATGGCGTACCACAGAATCCCGAAGAGAACGCCGTCCATCAGCCCCATCACGAGAATCCACTCGGGCCCGGCCTGGAAGGCGATGGTCGGCCCGCCGAAGAACGTAAAGGCGGACAACAGCGTCGCGAACGTCGTAAAGAGCAACACGAGCGTCCCGAGCGTCCGACTGGCGAGGAAGTAGTCCTCGGCGGTGCGCTCGGTCAGGCGGTAGGCGACGACGCCGATGCCCAGCGCGACCAGCAGGTACGCGACGATGATGCCCAACTGGAGGCCGAACTCAGCCATCGGGACCACCCCGCGGTTCGACGCCGACGCCCCACGCCGTCCGCGCGAAGACGGCGAAGACCACCGCTGTCGTGGCCAGCCAGCCGACGTGCCACCAGACCCAGACGGGCAGTCCCGCGACGACGCGACTCGATCCCCACATGAACCACGGCACCGCCAGCGCGGCGAGGGCGAGCGCGACACCGGTCCACAGAAGCATCTCCTTCGATACGGACATCGTTTGACTCGTATTTAGATTTGACCGGTAAAAGAATGTTGAAATCGAACAGTTCGTATTATCGAAGAATATTTTTATTCAATCCGCGCTGACGCCGGGAGCGGTCCCGCCCCACCGGGCGGGTGTGGACAGAGCGGCGCGAAAAGTGGCCCGACCCGCCAGTTATTTCCCGTCTGGTTGCCTTATTTAAACTCGTCCATGAGCGGACTCATGGCGTCATCACGATTCACACACCCTCCCGAGGAGGGACCACAGCATGCAGGATTCAGCCAAGTACCTCATACACGCGGACATCAGAGCGAGCGGGGTGGTCGAGCGGAGTGACGTCGTCGGGGCCATCTTCGGGCAGACGGAGGGGTTGCTCGGCGACGAACTCGACCTGCGGGACCTCCAGGAGTCATCGAAGGTCGGGCGCATCGACGTCGAGATCGACTCCGAGGCGGGCCGGTCCTACGGCACCGTCACCATCGCCAGCGGCCTCGACCGCGTCGAGACGGCCGTCCTCGCGGCGGCCCTGGAGACCATCGACCGCATCGGGCCCTGCCGGGCGGAGTTCGAGGTCCACGACCTGGAGGACGTCCGCGCGGCCAAGCGCCAGACGGTCGTCGACCGCGCGACCGAACTGCTCGCGGAGTTCGAGGAGACCTCGCTGTCGAGTCGCGAACTCGTCGAGGAGGTCCGCCAGAACGTCCGCGTCGCCGACATCACAGAGTTCGAGGACGTCCCCGCCGGGCCCCGGGTCGCCGAGAGCGACGCAGTCGTCGTCGTCGAGGGCCGTGCAGACGTCCTCCAGTTGCTGAAGTACGGCGTCAAGAACGCCATCGCCGTCGAGGGCACCGACGTCCCCGACGCGGTGGCGGAGCTGACCCGCGAGCGCACCGTGACGGCCTTTCTCGACGGCGACCGCGGCGGCGACCTCATCCTCGAGGAACTCGCGCAGGTGGGCAGTATCGACTACGTTGCCGTCACACCCGCCGACCGGTCCGTCGAGGACCTCTCGCGCGAGGAGGTGCTCTCGGCGCTGCGCAAGAAGATTCCCTACGACGAGGTGGCCGACGCGAGTTCACCCCGGGACGCACTCCTCGAGGACGAGGGCCCACCGGACGGCCGCGTCGACGCCGACGGCGGCACCCTCGCCCGCGAGTCGTCCGCCGAACCCGGCGTGCCGGGAGACACCGCGGACCCCGACGCCGAACCGTCCCCCGAAGAAGAACCCGACCGGGCAGCGGAGAGCGAGCAGGACCCCGAACTGGACGAAGACGGCGAGTCGGACGCCGAGAGCGAGGGGACGGGACAGAAGCACCCACAGACGCTGGCCGGCCACGCGGAGGGCGTCGACGGGACGGGGACGGTCCGGTTGCTCGACGACACCTTCGACGTACTCGCCGAGGCGGACGCGGCGGAGGCATTCGCGGCCATCGAGGACGCGGAGACGGTTCCCCACGCGGTCGTCCTCGACGGCGAACTGAGCCAGCGCGTCCTCGATATCGCGGCACAGCGTGGCGTCCGACAGATCGTCGCAGGCAGCGAAGGGGAGTTCGTCAAGCGGCCGACGGGCGTGCGCGTCCGGACTGCCGACGAGTTCTGATCCTCGGCGTTCTCACGCGGACTCGGGCCTGGACCCCGCCGTGACGACGATACCGGCGATGACGACCGCACCGCCGAGGACGGTCAGCGCGCCGGGAACCTCCGCGAGGACCAGTGCCGCCAGCAGCGCGCTCCCGACCGGTTCGCCCACCAGCGAGACGCTCACGACGCTGGATTCGACGTGTTCCAGCGCCCAGTTGATGAGCGTGTGCCCGAGGATGCCCGGGCCGACCGCCATCCCCAGAAAGAGGACCCACTCGCGGGACGGGTAGCCCAGCAGGGGCGCCCCCTGTGCCAGCGCGACCGCGAGCAGGCCGGCCGCGGCCACGGCGTAGACGACGAGCACGTAGGGCACGACCGGGACGCGCTGGCGGATCGACCGCCCGGCGAGGACGTACGCCGCCGCGGCCACTGCGCCCGCGAGCGCCAGCGCGTTGCCCACGAGTGGCTGGGGTGCGGCGGTCATCCCGAGCAGGCCCTCCGCGGACATCGTCGCCACGCCGACCATCGCGACGAGGACGCCCGCGACGGTCCAGCGGGTGATCCGCTCGCGGAGCAGCAGCGCCGCGCCCGCCGCCACGAACAGGGGCTGGGTCTGGACCAGCGTCACCGACGCGGCGACGGTGGTGAGGTCGACGCTGACGAACCATGTCGCGAAGTGGACTGACAGCGCCAGTCCCGCCCCCACGGCGGCGAGGGCGTCCCGCCGGGAGACCCCGGCGAGTTCCCCGCGCGCGCCGCGGGCCAGCGGGAGCAACAGCAGGATGGTGAAGGAGACGCGGTAGAACGCCATGACCGACTCGGGGGCGTCGCTGAGGCGGATGAGGATGGCGCTCGTGCTCGCCGCGAGCACCGCCACGCCGACGGCGGCGAGCGCGACCCGGCGCTGTGGGACGTCGACTCCGAGTCGGCCAACAAGCGGCGTCCGTCCAGTCACGTCGGACCTGCGACCGCTACACGGGGTGGAACCACTCCGCGTACTCGTCGGGCGGGTCCTCGAGGATGTCGAAAAACC
>CAZUWC010000215.1:0-4133 GCA_964623935.1 uncultured Halobacteriales archaeon | reverse complement strand
ACGCGACGCCGAGCGCGACCCACGCGGCCCCGAGGTCGCGCAACTCCCGGCGGCTGAAGCGGATGGTCTGCCGGGGGGAGGTGTGTGTGCTCATGTGTTGACGATCGACCACAGCAGGCGTGCGCTCCGGCGGGCGCCCTCGAGCATCTGGTCGGCCAGCGCGGCGACGCCGCCGACCTCGGCCGAGAGCTGGGGCAACAGGACCGTCGCGAAGAGGACGCTCGCGACGAAGCTCCCGATGTTGGTCATCCCGACGATGAGGATGAGCCGGAACAGCGGCACCTCGCGCATCTGCTTGACGAGGTCGGGGATCGGGATTTCGTCGTCGGCCAGCAGGTCGTTGAGCCGGCCGATGTCGCCGATGTTGACCTCGAGGTAGCGCAACTCCACGTAGCCCGCGAACCAGCCCGGGGCCAGCAGGGGATTGACGCTGGTGAGCCAGGCGACGGCCCCGCCCACGCCCGCGCTGGTCCAGTGGGCGCCGGCCAGTTTCGCCAGCCCCGCCGCGATGATCCCGTTGACGAGAAACCAGACCGCGAAGACGACGAGCAGCCACCGCTGGCGGACGCCCGCCATCGCCAGCAGCACGAAGAAGGCCAGAAAGCCCAGTGTGAACGCGTAGCCGACGGCCTTGTAGGCGAGTCGCCCCCACCGGCGCCCCTCGGGTGCGCCCACCAGCGTCTCCGGGTCGGGCAGCGTCTCCGGGGCCGCGAGGTACCGCTCGATGCCCTCCCGGTGGCCCGCGCCCACCACGGCCACGACGTCTTGGCCGGCCTCGCGCAACGCGACAAGCCGGTGGGCGATGTAGGCGTCACGTTCGTCGATGAGCGCCTCCGCACCGCCCGGCGAGAAGTGCCTAAACTCCTCGATCATCGCCGTCACGACGTCGGTGTCGGTCAGGTCCGCGGGGTCGAACTCCTCGTAGGCCTCGGGGTCGCCGTCGAGTCGGCCGAGCACGAGCGCCAGGGGCAGGCCCACGGCGGCCGCGACGGCCGTCGCGACGAGCGCGCCGTCGGCGATAGCGGCCGCCCCGCCGAGCACGGGCAGGGTCGCCGCACCCGCGGGGAGCAGATAGGGCCCGCCCAGCGCCTCGGCGACGACGGCGACGAAGAAGCCGACGGTGAAACCGACGGCGAGGCCGGCCGTCAGGGGGCCGACCATAACCACCAGCAGCGAGCCGACCATCCCGAGTTTCTCGCGGGTCCGCAGGCGCTGCCAGAACCGCTTGATGGTGGTCTGGATGTCCCGGTCGACCAGCGCGACCCCCAGCCCCAGGCCTTCGGCGGTGTCGACGGCCGCCTCCATGTCCGCGCCGGGCGAGACGTCGAAGCGCTCGCCCAGCCGTGTCTGGACGTACGAGAGCAGCCAGTAGGCGATCAACTGGAAGACCATCTGGCCCCGGATGAGGTCCTTTGCCTCGAGGTCCTCGGGGGCCTCGCCCTTGATGCGGCGGTACCGGCTCTCGTCGAGTTCGACCGCGACCACGTCCGGCCGCTCGCGCTCGATGGTCGCCTCGACCTCGTCGACGCTCTCCTGGGAGACGTGTGCCGTCCCGACGACGGTCACCGACCCGGGTTCCCCGCGCCCGCCCGCCAGTTCCATCCCGTCCGGCGTCACAGGGGTCGTCGCGTCGGGAGATTCCTCGGGCCGGTCAGCCATCGGTCGCCCTAATCGGGCGCCCGGTTTACCGTTGTCGGGACGCCGTCGCGGGGACGAACCGAGTTTCAATGTGTAACCAGGTTGTACAGTCGGTAGTTAGAATAATAAGAGGAGGGCCCCAGTTCGGGAACGATGCACGATCTGACAGGATTCCAGCGCGACTTGCTGGTCGTCATCGCCGGCCTCGAGGAACCGCACGGACTCGCCATCAAGGAGGAACTCGAAGAGTACTACGAGAGCGAGGTGAACCACGGCCGCCTGTACCCGAACCTCGACGAACTCGTCTCCAAGGGCCTCGTCGAGAAGGGTCAGAAAGACAGGCGGACGAACGTCTATCACCTGACACAGCGTGGCCAGCGCGAACTGGCCGCCCGCCAGGACTGGGAGTCCCAGTACGTCTCGGCCTGACCGGTGTGTGCGGGCGCGACTCCCGCTGTGGGGGTGACCGCGGGGACTTTTCCCCGACGGACGCGTAGCCGCCGGTATGGGACTGACAATCGAGACACCGGCCCCGCCGGAGTTGCGGGAGGTCGACCCGAACGAGTACGACGACACGGAGGTCGCCGGCGAGACCGACTACCGGCGCGAGGAAATCGAGACGTTCCTGCAGGACGGCGCCTGGGAGCGGGCCTTCGACGAGTGGGCCACAGACACCGACATGGACGAGGCGGAGTTCGCCATCGTCACGGACCTCGGATTGATCGAGCAGTTCGACTTCTTCTGGGACTCCTATGCCGACCGCGTCGGCTACCACGCGCCGGGCATCCCCGAGGACTGGAAGGAACGCGACTACCACCCCGCACTCGACTCGTGGGGAACCGTCTCGGCGATCAACGCGGGGCTGACCGAACTCGGGCAGGTAGTGTGTGACGTCCTCAAATCGGAGTACATCGACTGGGAGACCGAGTACGAGGCCCCCGACGACCTGCCCGACTTCTGATCACTCCCGGGGGATGGCGAGGTTCTTCACGACCCCGCCACACTCCCCGCAACTCCCCAGTCGCTCCTCGGTCCACTCCCGCGCCCCACACGCCCGGCACTCGTAGAGGTACTCCCCTGGCGGGTCGTACGGATCGTTCCTGTTCATGTTCGACCACACTTCCCGCCCCGCCCGAATAATCGTTCCGTAATATCCCCTTTATGCATATTAATTATTCCCGGTTACGAGAGAAAAGTGGACGATTGTACGGTTATCCGGTATCGAGGGGTAACTGCGGGGGGAGACGAAACCCGTATCCACGTCCCCGGCCAGGTTCCGGTATGAGCCTGGACGAACTGACGGACGACGTCCGCGACCGCTACGGCGACCTCGGCGACGAACTGGTGGTCGAACTGGACCGGGAGACGCGCAACGAACTGGCGATGCTCTCGGTCGCCCTCGAACCCGGGGAGACCGACGAACTCGTCCGCCGGGCGGTCCACATGCTGTTCCAGACCGCCGTCGAGACGGGCAACCTCGATTTCCACCTCCGGAGTAGCTACGACTGTACCTACGACGAGTATCTCTCCGGCATGACCTTCGAGGAGATGACCGGCGGGGAGTTCCCCCAGCCACAGCAAAACGACGACCGCCGATATCAGTTTTAGTTGGCGTGGTTGTGAGAGACTAATGAGGGATTTGGTTCCGTGGTAGAGCAACATCTTCGAGAGGATACACATGAACGCGGCGCGGATTGGTACCCAGTCAGAATTCCGGCAGTGTCCCATCTGGGTCGCCGGGTTCGTAGTCCGGGTCCCCGGCGTGGGTCTCGTGTTCCTTCGGGTCGGCGAGGTAACTGTCCTCGCGGTGCTGATACACCGCCACTCTCTCATCACCGGCGGCGCTGCCCAGTTCGAACAGCCAGGCGTGATACTGGACCGCCTCGTCGTGGAGCACCCACGAGGCGACCTCGTAGCGCCGATCGGTCGCCCCCTCTATGTACTTCAGTGTGGAAGGGAGATTCCGCCGGTAACCGGCGGCGTGGAGCTGGCGCTCGACGTTGGCGACGGTGTCACGAATCTCGGATACACGTTCCTCGCCACGGTCGGTCTTTTCCCTGACGAGCGGACGGTCCCACCGGCGGCGTGCCCAGCCGTCCAGTCGGGGTAACAGCAGTCGCCTGACACGGTTCCACCACCGACTGCCCGGGCGCGACCGCGCGCCGAGCCAGTACAGCACACCGACGATGGTATCGAGTGTGGACATTGGTCAGACCTTCCGGGCGGTCTCGCCACGATGGTCGGTGAGATTAGGACTCAGAGGACCCACCCGGCGCCCAGCAGAACAGGCTATCCTGATGGTTCCAGTGATCGGCGTCGTAGCCGTCGTGGAGGCGGCGCCGGTACCGGAAGACCGCTCGATACGCACAGTCTTCGTTGAGAATCTCCGATGCATTCGGGTCTGCACTGATAGCATCCTGAATTGATTTTGCCTTGTTCGCTAACGATTCCACTGTATTGGGATCGCTCGGACTGGTTTTCGCGACGCTGTCGTC
>CAZUWC010000214.1:0-4137 GCA_964623935.1 uncultured Halobacteriales archaeon | reverse complement strand
CCCTCGATTCGTGGGGCACCACCGAGCACGTCGTCTGTAGAGACGATGTCCGCCATCACTCTCCCGTAGGTTTCCGGCGGTAATAAAAAGTGGTCGCTAGTCGTCGGCGATGACCTGCTCGCCCTCGTCGGTCACGAGGCGGTCCATCGCGTCGACCATCGCCGAGATGGAGGCAGAGGTGATGTCCGAATCGGAGGCGGTGACGGTGACGTGGTCGTCCCCGCGGGACATCTCCACCTCGACGGTGACGACGGCGTCGGTCCCGCCGGTGATGGCGTCGACGTGGTAGGACTCCAGCGAGGCGTCGACCTCGTGGCTCAGGGCGTTCTCGGCGGCGTTCATCGCGGCGTCGACCGGACCCGAGCCCGTGGCGGCCTCCTTGCGCGTCTCGCCGGCCACGTCCAGGCGGACGCTCGCAGTCGGTGGGTTGACGCCGCTGACCGCCGTCAGATCGAGCAGTTCGACCGTGCGCTCGCGGTCGGCGCCCCTGACGTCTTCGGCGATGGTCAGCAGGTCGGCGTCGGTGACCCGCTTGCCGCGGTCGCCGATTGCCTTCACCCGCTCGACGACCTCCGAGAGTTGCTCGTCGGTCACCTCGACGTCGCGTTCCGAGAGGGCGGCCTCGACGCCCGCGCGGCCGGCGTGTTTGCCCAGCGCGAGGCGCCGTTCGCGGCCCACCTTCTCGGGCGGGTAGGGCTCGTACATGGCGTCGTCCTTGAGGGTGCCGTCGGTGTGGATGCCCGACTCGTGGGTGAAGGCGTTCTGCCCGACGACGGCCTTGTTCGGCGCGAGCGGGATGCCCGTCAGCTTCGCCACCAGCTGGGCCAGGCCGTACACCTCGGTGAGGTCCATCGGCTCGACGCCGTAGCCGTGGTCCAGTGCGATGGCCACTTCCTCGAGGGCGACGTTGCCGGCCCGCTCGCCGATGCCGTTGATGGTGCCGTGGACGAGGTCGGCGCCAGCCGCGACCGAGACCATGGCGTTCGTCACCGCCAGCCCGAGGTCGTCGTGAGTGTGCGTGCTCGTGGGGCCCAGTTCGGCCAGCCGCGAGACACACGCCAGCGTGCGGTCGGGCGTCGCGTGGCCGACGGTATCGGCGTAACACACGCGGTCGGCGCCGGCCTCCAGCGAGGCGGCCATCAGGTCTTCGAGGTAGTCCACGTCCGCACGGGAGCCGTCCTCGCCGATGACCTCGACCCAGAGACCGTGCTCTTTTGCGTAGGCAACGAGGTCGGCCGTGTTCCGGACGTTCTCCTCGAGGCTGGTCCCGACCTTGGTGGTGACGTGCCTGTCGCTGGCCGGCACGACGAGGTTGACGCCGTCGACGCCACACTCCAGGGCGAGGTCGATGTCGCGTTCGAGCCCGCGACAGAAGCTCGTCACCGTCGCGTCCAGGTCGAGGTCGGTCACCCGGTCGATGGTCGCACGCTCGCCCGGCCCGGTGCAGGCGCTGCCCGCCTCGATGACGTCGATCTCGGCGGCGTCCAGCCTGCGGGCGACGCGGGCCTTCTCCTCGGGCGTCAGCGAGACACCCGGGGCTTGTTCGCCGTCCCTGAGCGTGGTATCGAGGAACTGTACGTCGTCGACTTCACTGAGTGCGTCTGTTTCGGGGTGGCCCCCGAATAAATCGATCACGGGACATGATACCCTACTTCGCTCTGGAGTCGTGAACACTTATAAACCTTCCCGATTGGTCCCCGTGCTCGGAGCCCTCCGGACTCGGGGGCGCTACTCGCTCTCCCCGAAGAAGTGGTAGTAGACAGTCAGTGACGGCCCGTCGCCCTCGGTCGCCTCCGCCGCGGTGCAGATCCGGTCCCACCGCGTCGCCTCGTCGACTGCACAGAGGTCGTCGATGTCGAAGGACGCGGCGCCACCTGCCGTGTCGTCGCCGGCACGCTCGACCCGGCGGTGCTCGACTGCGTCGCCACACACCGGACACGTCTCGCTCATGGCTCTCGGTTCGGACCGCGGGCATTTGATAGTGAGGGCTCGTCCTCGTCCGTCCGGACGACGTCCCCGACTCCGACGCCATCGGCGCCGCCGGCCGGGAACTCGACGATGCGGTCGGCCTTCGCGACGCCGACGCCGGTCCACGGGGAGAGGCGGGCGGTCTTCCGGACCTCGTCGTCGACGAGCCAGACGACGTCGATCGGTTCGGGCACGAAGAGCATGTGGACGGTCTGCCAGTTTGGACCGCCCAGCAGGAGTCCGCCCCCGAGGTCCATCACGAGCGCGAAGTCCTCGGGGACCGACCGCCGGAACATCAGGCCCTTCGCCTGCGCGAGCGTCGAGTCGGCCACCTCGACGTCGCTCGCGAGCGTCCGCCGCTGGCCCCCGTCCGCGGGCTCGTGGACCACGCGCATACGACCGCGTGGCGTGGTCGGGTGAAAAACGTTAGCCCCTGCGGGCCCTGTGGGTCGGCATGGAGAAGACCGACGCGGGGACGCCCGTCGGCGTCGACGACCCCTACGAGCACGTCGACCGCTGTGACTTCCTGACCGACGACGGCCGGTGCCGGTTCGCGGTCGAACACGGCGACCGGGACCCGGGGTTCGCCCGCGAGCGCCGGGCCGAGGACTACCGCTGTCCGGTCGCCGGCGACCCCGACGAGGCCGGGCCGACCGGCCCCTGGGAGTGGGCCGACTGCCCGCACTTCCGCTGTCGCGACCACGACCGCGAGTGTGTCCGCTGCGGGATAGAGGAGGTCCGCATCGCCCACGACGACGAGCGGCCGCTGCTGGAGGAACACCACCTCTCGTATGCCGACGCCGGTGCTGGGGAAAGTGCGGCCCACTCCGAGGCCGACGGGAGCGACCTGCCAGCCCACGAGATTACTGTGTACCTCTGCCGGTGGTGTCACGCGAAGGTCCACGACTCCTGGGCGCGGATCGATGACGACGTCGCTCCCGACACCGAGGCCATCGCCGAACGCGAATCCCGTCGCGCCCGCGAGCAGTCCGAACTCGGCTTCGACTCGGCCGCCGAGCGGTTCGACGGGGCCTCGGAGTAGTACATATTTCCCGCCGGGGGACGACGGGCGGGTATGGAACCGGACCTGGACCGCTTCACGTCGCGCCGGTCGACGGTCTACGCGAGCGAGGGCGTCGTCGCGACCAGCCAGCCCCTGGCCGCCGAAGCCGGCCGGGACATCCTCCGGCAGGGCGGCAACGCCTTCGACGCCGCCGTCGCCGCCGCGGCGGCACTGAACGTCGTCGAACCCACGAGCACGGGACTGGGCGGGGACGTCTTCGCCTGCTACCGGACCGCCGACGGCGACGTGGGCGCGATGCGGGCCTGCGGGGGCGCACCCGCAGGGGCGACCCGCGAGCGCGTCCGCGAGGCCCTGGCCGACGACGGGACGGATCCCGACGATGTCTCGATGCCCGAACGGGGCCCCCACACCGTCACCGTACCGGGGACGGCCCGGGGCTGGGAGGCGACCGTCCAGCGCCTGGGCCGCCTGTCGCTGGCCGACGCTCTCCAGCCCGCGATCCGCTACGCCACCGAGGGCTACCCGGTCACCGAGGTTGTCGCCAGCCAGTGGCGCCACGGGGAGGACCTGTTCACCGACGACCACGCCCGCGAGGCCTACCTGTTCGACGGGCGCTCGCCTGCCGTGGGCCAGCACGTCCGCCTGCCCGAGTTGGGTGCCACGATGGAGCAGATCGCCGCCGAGGGCGCCGACGCCGTCTACGAGGGCGAGATCGGCGAAGCGATCGCCCGGGAGGTCCAGGAGGCCGGTGGCTTCCTCGCAGTCGAGGACCTCGCGGGCCTGGAGGTCGAGTGGTTCGACCCCCTCTCGACGACCTACGGCGGCGTCGAGGTGTTCGAACTCGGGCCGAACAACCAGGGACAGATCGCCCTGGAGGCGCTGAACATCGCCGCCGAGATCGGCGCCGGCGAGCACCCCCACGGCTCGGCCGAACGGGTCCACGCCCTCGCCGAGGCGACGAAACTGGCCTTCCACGACGGCCACCACTACGTCACCGACCCCGACTACGAGGACGTGCCGCCACTGCACGACCCCGCCTACGCCCGCGAGCGCGCCAGTCACGTCGGCGAGGAGGCCATCCGCGATGTTCAGGTCGGCCCGCCGGGCGCGCCGGGCGAGGACGCCGACACCGTCCTCCTGTGTGT
>CAZUWC010000213.1:0-4152 GCA_964623935.1 uncultured Halobacteriales archaeon | reverse complement strand
GCGCGCTGGGTCTTGCACGGGACGTTATGACAGAAGCCCGAATTGGCCGTTTCACTGAGTTGGGTAAGAGATCGCCTGCTCACTCCGCCGAGGCGTCGACGACCTCGTAGGTGACCGAGCCGTCCTGGAGCCTGTCGGTGTGGGCAGAGAGGGCGTCTGCCACCACGAGGAGGAGGACATCCAGCCCCTTCGTGGCGGCTTCGCGGACGCCGTCTGCGGTACCAAAGCGGAGGTCGGGGTTCAGATTGGCCTCCCAGGCGACGGCGGCGGCCTCGGTCCCGTTGACCGCGATCAGATCGTGGTCGGCCGCGAGTTTGGCGACCGTGCCCGGGTCGATGGCCCCGCTGCCGCCGTTGCGGACGGTCGGGACCGAGACGACCGTCACCGTCCCGAGCTGGTAGTCGACGACGCCCTCGAAGTCGGTGACGCCGACCTCGCGGTCCGCCTCGGCGTCGGTCACTGCGACGGCGGTCGCGGACCCGGCCTCGCCAGGGGTCGCCCGGAGGTAGCCGTCGCGCATGGTCAGCGAGACGCGGTCACCCTCGCTCATCGGCGCCGTCGCGAGGGCGCTCTCGACCTCGACCTGCTCGATGACGTCCTCGGAGACGTGGTCGACGAACGACCGCAGGGCGTCAGTCTGGCTCATCAGCCAGTCGACGCCCTCCTTCGTGACCTCGTAGCGACCCCGGCCGTGTTTCTCGACGTGGCCCTGCTTGACCAGTTCCTGCAGGTAGTTGCTCACGGCCTGGGAGGTGATACCGACCTCCTCGGCGATCTCCTGCTGGCTGACCGCCGGCTGGCGCTCGGCGATCCCCACCAGGATCTGGTACCGCGTCGCGTCGCGCTTGCTGCGGAGTACCCCCGATTCCGGTCCCGTCTCCACGTTTTCGGCCATTGTCGGCACTGTGGACCGACAACTCAAGTATCTTTGCCCTCGAATTCACGCAACGCCCGAAATCGGGGGTCTCCGGCAAGTAAGATAAAATGAGATTGTACAAGGAAAACCAGAGTAGTATAGTTGGACAGCCGAGGTTGGGTACTCCCGATCTCTGGAGCACGGATCGCTAGCGGAGTCATCTCACGACAAGCTGGTGCCAGAGTCCATTAGGGCGCCAGAATCGGGCAGTTCGTGGTGCCGGCAATCCGGTGCAAGCAAAGCGCGAGTGCCGAGGAGAAATCGTCCGTGCCATCTAAAACAACCAAAATTGTTTTATGATATACCACACTTGTATTGTGCATGGCACGGACGCGATTGCCACACGACGCGAAGGCGGGGCCGACGAAGCCGGAGGTGCGAGCGGTGACGCTGTCGAAACTCGCTCTCGGCCCGGCCGACCACTTCGCGGAGGTCGGCTCCTGTACCGGTGCGGTAACGATCGAGGCGGCACGCCGGGCTGGCCGGGTCACCGCACTGGAACGCAAGCCAGGCCGGGCCGAGACGACAGTCGAGAACCTCGCGGCCAACGGGCTCACACTCCAGTCGGGGCCGACCGCGGCAACCGACGGCGGCAGCCCGGAGACGCCGGCCGACACGGGAGACCAGGCCGACGTGGAGGTCCGGGTCACCGAGGCCCCCGAGGGACTTCCGGACGACGCGGACGCGCTCTTTCTCGGGGGCAGTCGGAACTACGAGGCCGTGCTCGACCACGCCCTCGAGACCGGTATCGAACGCGTGGTGATGAACGTCTCCAGGCTGGAGGTGGCCGGCGCGGCGACCGAGGCGTTCCGCGACCGGGACCTGCTCGACGAGGTGGTGCAGTTCCAGGTCAGCCACGGGTACGAACTCGCGGGCGCGACCAGTTTCGACGCCGAGAACCCCGTGTACATGCTCGTCGGCGGCGTCGACGGGCCGGACGTCGCGACCGACGGAGGCCGATCATGACGCTGTACGGCGTCGGCCTCGGGCCCGGCGAGGCGGAGCTGGTGACCGTCCGCGGCAGGCGCGTTCTCGAGTCGGCCGACGTGGTCTACTCGCCGGGCAGGCTCTCCCGGTCGGTCGCCACCGAGTACGTCCCCGGAGAACGGATCGGCGACCTGGATTTCCCGATGACACGCGACGAGGAGAAACTCCGCCGGGCCTGGAAGGACGCTGCCGCCGAGGTCGCGCCCCGGGCACGCCAGGGCGACGTCGCGTTCGTCACGCTCGGGGACCCGAACGTGTACTCGACGTTCGGCCACCTCCGGCGGACGATGGCTGCGTTCCACGACGATGTCGACCTGGAGATCGTCCCCGGTGTGAGTGCCGTCACGGCCTTCGCCACCGCGCTGGGCGTCGAAATCTCCTCGGGTTCGAGCCTCGCACTGCGGGAGGCCGCGGGTGGTCACTCGCCGACCGGGCCGGACCGCATGATCCTGTTCAAGATCACCGACGCGCCCGCGACCCACGAGGGTCTCGTCGAGGCCGGCTACGAGGTCACCTACGGCCGGCGCCTCTACATGGAACAGGGCGAGACGGTCGTCACCGACGACCCCGCGGAGATCGAGGAACGCGATTACTACACGCTGGCCTACGCCGAGAAGCCAGGGGCCGGCGATACCCGCGCGACAGCGAAGTTCGCCGCTGAGGAGCGGTCACCGCGGGCGACGACCGACGGCGGCCAGATCGAGGGCGGCGAGGTCGCGGAACTGGAGCGCTGGGAGAGCGTGCTGAGTGGCGACGAGCCGCCGGAGGGAGGTGACTGGTGGTGACCGACAACGGGACGGACGCCCCCACACCGACCGACCCGCAGGCGGCAATCGACGACGCGAGCGCCGACCGCCGGGGCGCCCGCCCACAGGGGTTCACCGCCGGCGACACGCCCGAGGGGATTCCCTTCATCGGCGCCGGTCCGGGCGACCCCGGACTGCTGACGGTCACCGGGCGGGAGCTGTGCGAGGACGCCGACCTCGTGGTCCACGCGGGCTCGCTGGTCAACAGCGAACTGCTGGACGCGTACTGCGAGGACGCCGAGACCGTCTCCTCCATCGGCAAGGACCTCGAAGAACTGATCCCGCTGATGCGCGACGCCTACGAGGCCGACGAGACGGTCGTCCGCCTGCACAGCGGCGACCCCGCGGTCTACGGCGCCGCGCTCGAACAGATGGACGCGCTGGCGGGCGAGGGCGTGCCGACGTACTTCGTCCCCGGCGTGACCTCGGCGTTCGCGGCGAGCGCCACGCTCCGGACACAACTGACGCTGAACGGCGTCGCCAACCACGTCGCGTTCACCCGCCCGCAGGGCAAGACCCTCGACCCGGAGGAGGACCACATCGGCGAGTTCGTCGGGATGGGCGACGTGACCACCTGCATCTACCTCGGCACCCACGCCGTCGGCGAGACGATGGACCGCCTGCTCGATGCGGGTCACGACCCCGAGACGCCGGTGACGGTCGTCTACCACGCCTCCTGGCCCGACGAGGACGTCATCGAGGGCACCATCGCGACCATCGGCGAGGCCGTCGAGGAGGCGGGCTATCGCGCCTCGGCGCTGGTCATCATCGGCGAGGCTGTCGGCGAGGCGGGCTACGACCGCTCGTACCTCTACGACGGCTGGGCCTCGCGTGGACCCGATTCAGACGGGGCCGACGACGCCGTCCAGGAGGCCGACGATTAGACAATGAGCACTGATACGAATTCCACGAAAGACGGGAGCACAGACTCGACCGACACCAACACTGACTCCGAAAACGACGACGGCGGCGGGCACTGCTCGACGCCCGACTCGGACGGCGAGGTCGCCGAGGAGATCGCGATCATCTCCTTCGAGCGCAAGATGGACACAGCCGAGGAGATCCGCGCGGGCATCGGCGACCGCTACGAGACCATCGACATCGTCGAGTACCACGGCGAGGTGTTCGCCGAGCACTGGGGCGAGTACGACTGCTTCGTCGGGCTGATGGCCTCGGGCATCGCGATGCGCAAGACTGCGCCGCTGCTCGACGACAAGTGGGACGACCCCGCGGTGTGTGTCGTCGACGAGGAACTGACCTGGGCCATCCCCATCACCGGTGGGCACCACGGCGCCAACCAGGTCGCCCAGGACCTCGCGACGATGGGCGCGGTACCCGCGATGACCACCGCCTCGGAAGCGGCGGGCAAGCAAGGCGTCGAGGAACGGGCGAAGGCACTCGACACCCACGTCGTCAACGGCGATTCGACCGTGGCGACGAACC
>CAZUWC010000212.1:0-4173 GCA_964623935.1 uncultured Halobacteriales archaeon | reverse complement strand
CGCACCAGACATCACACGAGGTCCTTCCGGTAGACGACGAGGTCGTACTCGCCGTAGGTTTCGGTGTCGACCTGTTCGTAGCCGTTGGCGGGGTAGAACGCGACCGCGGCCTCCTGGCGGCGGGCAGTCCGCGCGTAGAGGCGGTCCACTCCGCGCTCGCGGGCTGCTCGTTCCAGGGCCGCGAGCAGTGACGACCCGACGCCCTCGCGCTGGCAGCCGCGGTCGACGCGCATCCGGTGGAGTTCGCCCTCGTCGCCGTCCACGCGGAGGCCGCCCATCCCGACCACCTTGCCGTCCCGTTCGGCGACGAGGAACTCCCCGCCCGTATCGAGGTACTCGCCCTCGATGTCCTCGATGTCGTCGGCGTTCGGGAGATCGGCCGGGTCGGTGCCGGCGGCGCGGATGACCTGCTCGTGGAGCGACCGGACGGCGGGGGCGTCCGCGGGCCGGTACCGGCGGATGGCGGTCACGCGAACTCGATGTCGGCGCGGGTCGTCACCTCGCCGAACAGCCAGTCGGCGTGCTCGAGGGCGTACTCGCGGTGGTCCTCCTCGATGTAGCCGACGGCGTCCTCGGCGAGCACCGGCCGGTAGTCCCGCAGGCCGGCACTGCCGGCGGTGTGGAGGACACAGACGTTCGCCAGCGTCCCACAGAACACCAGGTCGTGGATGTTGCGGGCGGAGAGCCACCCGTCGAGTTCGGTCCCCTGGAAGGCGTCGTAGGTGTGTTTCTCGACGACGTGGTCCGACTCGCGGACGTCGAGCCCATCGACGATTTCGGCCTCCCAGGACCCTTCGAGGACGTGCTCGCCCCAGCGGTCGAACTCGTCGTAGTAGTGGGCGTCCTCGAACTGCTCGGGCGGGTGGACGTCCCGCGTGTAGACGACCTGGACGCCCGCCTCGCGTGCCCGCTCGACCAGTTCCCCGCAGGCGTCGATAGCGTCCGCGCTTGGCGGCGCGTACAGGCTCCCGTCGGGGTGACAGAACCCCTTTTGCATGTCCACGACCACGAGTGCGGTTGCGTCCGGTTCGAACTGCATGCTGTTGAATATGGACTGGCCGACAAACAATCTTTCCGAAGAGAATTGTTCTTCATACTGCCGGCTATAACTACGTGAAGATATTCGACCCCCCGGTGGATCGAAATTGCTCACGGGATTATAGCCGGCAGTATCAAAGGAGAGGCAGACGACTTTTGCCCTGGGAGTCACAGGTAGGGGTATGCGCTGGGGCGTCCTGGCTGTCGTCGCGTGTATCCTCGTGGCCGGGTGTGCGGCGCCGTTCGCCGCACCGAGCGACGGGGAGGCCGGTGCGAGCGATGCGGGGACGCCCGACGGTGACGATGGAGCCACGGACGCCGACGACGGGGCGGACGCCGAGGACCGAACGGCGAGCAACACGGAACAGGATGACGGGACGCCGGACACCGGCGAGACGCGTCCCGACCCCGACTCGGACAGACTCGGCTGGGAGGACGGCTACTGGCACGACGACCCCGTCCCGATCGACGCCTCGGACGGCCTCAACGGGAGCGAGCGCGCGGCCGTCGTCGCCCGTGCGATGGCCCGCGTCGAGGTGATCCGGAACCGGGAGTTCGAGCAGTCGGTCAACGTCACCGTCGTCAATCGGACACAACTGGGCGAGGAGTTCGGGAGCGGCCAGCCGAGCGAGGAACTCCGGGCGTTCGACAACGCGAAGTTCGCGGCGCTGTTCCTGATCGGGACCGACGAGGACTCCATCGAGGTGCAGTCCGCGAACCGCAACAGGTCGGTGGCGGGCTTCTACAGCCCCGGCCGGGACGCCATCGTGCTCGTCTCGGACTCACCGACGCCGCAACTGGACAGCGAGCGGACGCTCGCCCACGAACTGGTCCACGCCCTCCAGGACCAGCAGTTCGACCTCTCGCTGTCCGAGACGCCCCGGACCCGCGACGCCTACAACGCCCGCAACGGGCTGATCGAGGGCGACGCCCGGGCCGTCGAACGGGAGTACATGAGCCGGTGTGGTGAGACGTGGTCGTGTCTCTCCGGCGGGAGTGACGGGGGCGGGAGCGCCGGCGGGTCGATCCACTACGGCGTGTACGTCCTCTCGTTTTTCCCGTACAGCGACGGCCCCTCGTTGGTGGCGTCGTTGCGCGACGGCGAGAACTGGAGCGGGGTCGACGCGGCCTTTGCGGACCCGCCACGGAGCAGCGCCGAGGTCATCTTCCCCGAACGCTATGGCTCCTTCGACCGCACGGACGTCGAGATACGCGACCGGACGGCAGACGGGTGGGAGCGGGTCCGTCCCGAGGAACGGCCCGACTACGACGTCCTGGGACCCTCGGCGCTTGCTGCGATGTTCGCCTACACCATCTACGACGACTACGACCGGAGTTCGGTCGTCGGAACCGGCGCGTTCGTGAACACCGACGACGGCAGCGTCGACAGTGACGACCCCTTCGAGTACGGCCTCGCGCCGGTCCGGGGCTGGCGCGGTGACCGCCTGCACGTCTACGAGCGCGGCGACGAGACGGGGTACGTCTGGCGGCTCGTCTGGGAGTCGCCGGCCGAGGCCGAACAGTTCGCCGACGCCTACCGGACGCTGGTGACCCACTGGGGTGGCGAAGCGGTCGGCAAGGACGTCTACGTCGTCGGCCCGGACAGTCCGTTCACCGGCGCCGTCGCGCTGGAGGTCGAGGGCGACACGGTGACCGTTGTCGGCGGGCCGGACCGGGAAGCGCTCGGTGACGTCCGCCGGGGAGCGGGATGAAGCGGGCGCTCTTGCTCGTCGCGCTGGTGGTCCTCGCGGGGTGTGCGGTCCCGACCGCGACGCCGGAGGGGGACCCGGGCACCGACAGGCTCGGCTGGGAGAACGGCTACCGGTACGACGACGCCATCGCGGTCGACGCCGCCGACGGCCTCAACGGGAGCGAGCGCGAGGCGGTCCTCGCCCGGCAGATGGCGCGACTCGAACACATGCGGAACCTCGAGTTCGAGGAGTCCGTCGAGATGCGCGTCATCACGCGAGCGCAGTACCGGGACAATCAGAGCCGGGCCTGGAGCGACACCCACGCCCGGTGGAACGACCAGGTCTGGGAGGCACTCTTTCTCGTCGACGAGGACACCCCCGTCGAAGACGCGTTCAACACCACACTCGGGACCTCGGTGCTGGGCTTCTACCGCGCGGGGAGCAACGAGGTGGTCATCGTCAGCGACCGCGAGGACCCGCAAATCGACCGCGGGACACTCGTCCACGAACTGGTGCATGCCCTCCAGGACCAGCAGTTCGGCCTCGGCGACGTGCCCGACACCCAGGACCGTCAGCTGGCGCGCAACAGCGTCGTGGAGGGGGAGGCGAACCTGCTGGAGGACCGCTACCAGCAACGCTGTGGGAGCGAGTGGGACTGTATCGACTCGCCCGCTGGCGGTGCCGGTGGCGCCGGGGAGATCAACCGCGGACTCCTCCTGGTCGTGCTGACGCCCTACCTCCAGGGGCCGGACTTCGTCGCCGCCATCGAGCGCCGCGGCGGGTGGCCCGCCGTCGACGACCTCCACCGCGAGTACCCCGCCAGCATGAAGCAGGTGCTCGATCCCTCGCAGTACCCCGGTGAGGAGCCGGTCGAGGTGTCCGTCCGGGACCGCTCGTCCGGCGACTGGCACCGGTTCGACCACGACCCCGTCGCGGATACGGTGGGCCCCGCCTCCATCCACGCCATGTTCTTCCAGAACGGCGCCCGCGCGGCCGACGTCGAGCGGTACAGCTACGCACACCCGGCCGCAGTCGGGTGGACCGGCGACTCGCTGGTCCCCTACCGGAACGGCGACCGCTTCGGCTACGTCTGGGAAAGTGCCTGGGAGTCCGAGGCACAGGCCCGGCAGTTCGCCGAAACCTACCGCGCACTGCTGGAATCCGAGGGCGCACAGTTCCGCGAGGAGGGCGTGGCCGTCGTGCCCGACGCCAGTCCCTACGACGACGCCTTCCGCGTCACCCGCGAGGGGAACCGCGTCCGCGTGGTCAACGCGCCCACGGCCCGGGAACTCCCCGCGGTCCACGCACGCTGAGCGGCCAGCGAGCGGACACCGCAAAATTGGAGACAATTCCTCTCCACAGGCGGAGACTGAAAGAGAAATGTTTTCAATCGCGGTACCCGAGAGTCGGATATGGCAGGGTTCGACATCGTGGGACCGGAGGC
>CAZUWC010000211.1:0-4178 GCA_964623935.1 uncultured Halobacteriales archaeon | reverse complement strand
ACGAGTACCGCGACCGGTAGAACTGTTTTCAGGCCTGCGGCTCCGACACCGACTCCTCCGCTGCCGTCCGCCAGGAGTACGTGGGCTCCCAGTCCAGGACTCGCCCGGCCTTCGCCGTCGAATAGGCGGAGTCGTCGCCCTCGACGGCACAGTCCTCGGGCACCCGGCCGTAGAACTCGCGCATCAACCCGACCAGGGGCCGGCCCAGCGCGTTGTCGGGTGCGACGCAGTTGAACGCCTCGTGGCCCTCGATATCCGCGGCGAGTGCCGCCTCGACCACGCCGACGACGTCCCGGACGTCGACGTACGACCAGTAGTTGCCCGCACCGGCCGAGAGGTCCCCGACGTAGGCCTCGTCCCGGCAGGGGTACTCGCCGGGGGTCTGGATCCACGAGGGGCGGATCGAGGCGACCGACACGCCGTCCCGGCGGGCGATGGTCTTGCCGATCTCCTCGGTCACGACCTTCGAGAGGCCGTAGGGGTCCTCGGGCCGGAGGGCGTGGGCTTCCGTCACGGGCAGTTCGTCGGGGACGGGCGTCTCGGCGGCGAAGAAGAAGCCGTAGGCCCCGTCGGAGGAGGCCTGGACGACGTCGGCGCCGACCCGACCTGCGGCGGTCAGGACGTTGTACGCTGCGAGCGTGTTGTTCCGGTAGATATCGACGCCGGGATGGGTGTCTGCGACCGGGATGGCTGCCCAGTGGACCACCGCGTCCGGGTCGATGGCGGTCAGCGTGTCGAAGACGCTCCCGGCCTCGGTCAGGTCGAGCGCGCGGTACGCGACGTCGCGGTGGCCCTCGGCGCCGGGCTGGTCGTGGTCCAGGCACGTCACGGCGTGCTCCCCGGCGAGTCGGTCGACGATCCAGCGTCCGGACGCCCCGCGGCCGCCGGTCACGACGATGTCCATGCGCCCGGATGGGACAGCGGGGCCCAAAACCTGGCGGTCCGCTAGATCCGCCAGGTCCACCGGGAGTCCAGGTAGTAGCGGTACAGGCCCGAAAAGAAGATGGCGACGAGGTTGGCGACGAGATACAGGAGGCCCAGCCACTCGACGAAGGCGTACAGAAGTCCGGTCTGGAGCGGGATGGCCGTCCCGCGGACGACGTTGGTCCTGACGAGGCCGTGGGCGTACGACCGGACGCTGCTGTGGCGCGATGGGCGGAACGTCCAGGAGTTGTTGACGACGTACTGGAGGACGATCGTGATCTCGATGGCGACCACGGCAGCGGCGATATACCAGAAGCCGAGGAAGTCGACGAGGAGCCACAGCAGCCCCGTCTGGATGCCCGCGGCGCCGGAGCCGACGATGAAGAACCGGCGCAGGCGGACCGCTGACGGGTGGTCACGGAGAACCTCGAGCAGCGACATACTACCGGTAGCCGAGGGCGTCCAGCCGCGTCTCGATGGCGTCGTCGAGCGGTTCCGCCGGCGTCGCGTCGCCGCCGAGTCGGCCGACGTGTCCCTCGACGGCACTCGCGAGCCGGTCGGCCACCCCCGGCGGGACGTCGTCGGACCCGGCCAGGTCCCGCTGGTGGTCGGCGTCGCGGGCCCGGTGGTACAGTTCGCGCTCCCCGGTGGCGGTGTTCTCGATGTACGTCCAGTCGCTCGTGCGGGCGCTGGCGAACAGGTCGCCGTCGTCGAGGCGCCGCGGGATCGGCTGCTGGGTGACGCTCTCGCCCTGGACGGTCACGGAGACGACCGGCTCCCCGGCCGGGTCCGCCCCGCCGGTCACCGCCGGGCGGAGGCTCTCGCCCTCCCAGGCGTCCGGGGCGTCGACCCCGAGGATGTCACAGACCGTCGGCGGAATCGCGTCAAGTCCCACGGCCTCCTCGACGTGGCGTCCCTCGACGCCCGGAACCGAAACGATGAGAGGGACGTGGACCAGACTGTCGTAGAGTTTCGGGTAGTGGGCGAGGTTGCCGTGTTCCATGAACTCCTCGCCGTGGTCGCCGGCGACGACGAAGGCGGTGTCCTCGGCGACGCCCGCGTCTTCGAGGGTCTCGCGGAGGCGCCCGATGCTGGCGTCGACCTGCCTGATGGCGCCGCTGTACAGCGCCTGGAGGTCCCCCAGCGTCTGCTCGCCGACGCTCATGCCCAGTCCCGTGCGGATGTGTGCGCGGACGAGCCGGTGGGTCTCGAACTGCCCGTCCGAGACCTCCCGGAGATGCTGTGGCGCGGGGACGTAGGGCGTGTGGGCGTCCATGTAGTGCACCCAGAGGAAGAAGCCGTCGTCGGTAGCCTCGTCTCTCTCCCCATGCTCCTCAGGCTCACCGCTGTGTCCCGTCGTCGCCCGTTCGAGGAAGTCGACGGCTTCCCCTTCGACGTCGAGCAGGCGCGAGGTGTCCGTGAAGGGGCGCGACCCCTTGCCGTGACGGATGCGCGAGGCGAGCCGCCGGAACGGCGAGGTCAGGACCTGGAGCCACGCGTGGACCGTCGGGTGGGCCGCCAGGTACCGTTCGTACCGGCTGGGTTCCTCCCCGCCGATGAACGATTCGAAGGCGTCGAACCCGCGGTCGTACCCCCAGTAGGGCGTGAGAAAGCCGTTACTGGCGTTGAAGCCGCCCGTCCGGAGGCCGGCCTCCCGGAGGGCCTCCGCCAGCACGGGCGTCCCGGGCAGGCCGATCTCGTCGGAGTCGGCGAACACCGGCCGCGAGGCGAGCATGCCCGGAAACGAGAAGGGCGTCCAGTTGCCCAGCGCGAAGGCGTTCTCGAAGACGGTCCCCGACTCGGCGAGACGGCCGATCTCCGGCGTCCGGCGGTCGTCGGCCGTGTGGCTGATCGCGTCCGCCCGCAACGAGTCGACTGTCACGAGCACGACGTTCGACGCCAGTGGGTCCCCTGTCATGCCGACATCAGTCTGCCCCTGGATCGGTTCAATTACCTGTAGTACAACCCCTCTCTGTATTAATCTATATACTCGCTCCCGTTTCCGAGTTGACCAGTCCCGTACCCGTTCCCGTCCACTTTCACAGCGCTTACGTCGACACGGCCGCAGGCGAGACCATGGCCCCAGTCTCACACGACGCCGACGACCCGCTCGCGTGGGCCCGCGACTTCATGCCGGTGCTCGGATCGTTCCGCGAGGAGTACGGCGAGAGCCGTCCTCTCGAGGGCTATACCGTCGCCTTCGCCTCACACCTGGAGACGAACTCCGGTGTGGCCATCGAGACGCTCCACGAGGCCGGTGCGGAGGTCCTCTTTGCCCCGAGCGAACCCCAGAGCACACACGGCGACGTCGTCGAGGCGCTGGACGCCCGCGAGGGGGTCACCGCCTTCGCCTGGGAGGGGATGACCGACGAGGAGTTCGACGCCGCACAGCACGACCTCCTCGACGAACATCCGGACTTCATCCTCGACGACGGCTGTGAACTCATCGCGAAGGTCCACGCCGACCACCCCGACGTGGCTGCCGACGTGATCGGTGGCGGCGAGCAGACTACCGCCGGCATCACCCGTCTGGAGGCGATGGAGGCCGAGGGTGTCCTCGAATTTCCGGTCTACGGCGTCAACGACACGCCGATGAAACACTTCTTCGACAATGTCCACGGCACCGGCGAGTCCACGCTGACGAACGTCACCATCACCACCAACGCCATCCTCTCCGGTCGGGACGTCGTCGTCTGTGGCTACGGCTACTGTGGCCGGGGCATCGCCCGCAAGGCCCGCGGGATGGGGGCAAAGACCATCGTCACCGAGGTCGACCCGCGCAAGGCCCTCGAAGCACACATGGACGGCCACCGCGTGATGGACATGACCGAGGCCGCCGGGGAAGGCGACGTCTTCATCTCCGCGACCGGGAACCGCGAGGTGATGCGCGCCGAGCACTTCGAGCGGATGGCCGACGGTGCCGTACTCGCGAACTCCGGGCACTTCGACGTCGAGATCGACCTCGACGCCCTCGATGAGATGGCCGACGAGGTTTCCCACCCCAAGGAGGGAGTCACCCGGTATCACATGCCGGACGGTCGCCGGCTGAACCTGCTCGCGGAGGGACGGCTTGTGAACCTGACGGGGCCCTACAGCCAGGGCCACCCCGCCGAGGTCATGGACACCACCTTCGCGATGATGTTCGTCGCGGCCTACGACATGCTCGTCGACGGGCCGGACCTGGACCCGGGGCTGTACAGCATCCCGGACCGCCTGGACCGGGACGTGGCCGCACGGAAACTCGAGACGCTCGG
>CAZUWC010000210.1:0-4198 GCA_964623935.1 uncultured Halobacteriales archaeon | reverse complement strand
CTGATAGCTGGTGGGGTACTCCTTTTTGCAGACACCGACACCGACACCGACACCGTTGCCGTCAGTATCACCGTCGAAGGGATTCAACCATATGTTGCAGAAGCGATTGATACAGGAAATATTTCGAATGATGTAACAATCACCGAGAAATCGGTTTCTCCTGCGGAGGTTACCGTCAGAGATTCTGAAGGGGTACTCCATGTTCGAGAGCATCCTACACTAAAAACTGTGAATTTGCGAGCCGAACTGCGTGTCGAAAGAGATTCAGAAGGATTACAATTCCGCGGGGAGCCTCTGCGAATAGGATCGCAGATAACCTTAGATTCTGGACGGGTTAGGGTCACGGGGGATATCACCCGGATACAAGAATAGCGTCTTTCTCCCCCTCCATCATCAGAATCTGTATCAAGTTCCGAAGTGCCAACGTCGACGCGCCACGCTACTCCTGCAGTTGCAGGCGTTTGGTCGTCTCGATGAGCGGGTGGTGTGCGTAGTCGACGGCCTCGATGTCGGCGATAGATTCGAGGTTCTCCTTGCGTGCGGTCTCGGCCATACCCAGTTCGATCGAGTCGTCGATGACGATGACGTAGGCGTCCATCGCCTCGATGCCCAGTCGGTTCGCGGCCTTGACGCGGTGGTGGCCGTCCGCGAGGAGGCATTCGGAGTCGGTGTCGATGACCACGAGCGGTTCCGCGAGCCCGCGTTCGAGTTCGTAGCGCCGGCCCTCGAGTTCGTCGGCGTAGACGCGACCCTGTGTGGGGGTGAGGTCGGCCAGGCGGATTTCGCGGCGTTCCTCGCGGACCTCGACGTCGTGGATGTTCTCCAGCGTGCGCATCAGTTTGTCCACCTTCCCCGGCGTGGCGCGCTCGATCTGGCTGCGGATGACGTCCGTGTTCGAGATGATGCCCACGAGGTTGCCGGCGTCGTCGACGACCGGCAGGCGCTGGATGCCCGACCGGAGGATGACCCGCGCGGCGTCGGTCAGCGCCATCTCGGGGTGGGCGACCAGGAGGTCCGTCGTCATCACCCGGAAGATGGGTTCGTGGTCGGCCGAGAGCAGGAGGTCCTGGGCGTTGACGAACCCCTCGACGTGGCGACCCTCGCAGACGGGAAAGCCGCTGTGGTCGTGGCTCTCGGCGATGCGGTGGGCGACGTCACCGACCGTGTCGTCCGGCGAGACCGTGGCGACGTCGCGTGTCATGTAGTCCTGGACGGTCGGTTTGCCGTCGCTTGCCATCACACTCTCCTCGGACGGGCACCAGCAAAAGCCTCCCGCCTGCGCTACTCCGGCGACCCGTCCCGGCCGTCGTCGGTGCCGTCCTCGTCCCCGGCCTCGCTGTCCCAGTTTCCGTTCTCCTGTCGGTCGTGGCCTTCGGCCTCGTCGTCCGTCCCGGCGTCGTCCACGCGGGGTCCGGCCATCGGCGACTCGGGAGCCTCGAGCACCGGGAGTTCCTCGGGCGGGACCAGGTACTGGTCGGCGCCGTGGTCGTCGGCGTGGACGCCGGTGGCCGTCTGGACCGAGCGAGCGTCCAGCGCCTCGAAGAAGCGGTCCGAGACGACCCCACCCACCACCTCCATGAGCGACTCGTCCATGCCGTCGACTGCCTCCAGGACGCCGAGGGTGATCTGTGCGCCGGCCATGTCGGCGTGCCCGCCGGCGCTGCCGATGTGGTCGAACGCCTCCCGGAGCGTCTCGCCGAGGTCGAGGTCCGTCCCCCGGGCCCGCGCCGAAAGGAAGACTGTCCCGTCACGGACGCCGTAGACGAGTGTCGTCGTCACCCCGTCGAGTGCGAGCAGGCGGTCGGCCGCCTGGGCGAGCGCGTCGCGGTCAGAGAGCCGGCCGACGCCGCTGACGACGACCTGGCCCTCGCGGCGGCGGTTGGTGATGGCGTCGGCGATGGTCCCGAACGTCGTCGGGCTGACGCTCGGGGACTCGATGCGCTCCAGGGTCCCCAGGTTCGCGTGGGGCAACAGCCTCGCGGCCGCCTCGAAGTCCGCCTGTGCGGTCCCGCGGGTGAACTCGTTCGTGTCCACCCGGATGCCAAAGAGTAACCCCGTCGCCATGTCCTCGGTGAACGGTACGCCGAGGTGGTCGAGGTAGTCCACGAGGAGCGTACTCGTCGCGCCGACCTCGCTCCGGAGGTCGACGAACTTCGCCTCGACGGGGGCACGCGGCGGGTGGTGGTCGATGACCACGTCCACGGCCTGGTCCTCGGGGAGCTGGTCGTTGACGCCGGGCCGGGAGTGGTCGACCAGGGCGAACCCGTCGAACTCCGAGAGGTCCGTCTCATCGTCGATGTTGCGCAACTCGAAATCCAGGAGATTGACGAACGCGCGGTTCTCCTGGTGGGTGATGTCGCCGTAGTAGCAGACCTCGGGGTCACAGCCGACCCGCTCGGCCAGGCGGGCGAGTGCGACCGCGCTCGCGATGGCGTCCGGGTCGGGATTGTCGTGGGTTACAATCGCCAGCCTGTCGACGGCCCGGAGCGCGCGCTGGAGTTGCCGCAATCGGACGGCGCCGTCGCCGACCCGCTCCATGAGGAACGACGCCGTCTCGCGGGCCGGGTCGACCACCCGGTCGGCGACCGCGTCCAGGCGCGCGGCGTGCCCGTCGGCGTTCACCCCCGAGTAGGCGATCAGCATGGCCCCCGGGAAGACATCGCGGGCGGACCGCGCGGCCGCGAGATTCCTGCCGGGGTCCTCGCCGGCGACGACCACCACTCCCGGCGAGTCGAACTCGCGCAGCGTCGCCGGCGCTGTCGGGTCGGCCACCGTCACCGACGCCCCGTCGGCCGTCAGCGTGTCCGCGCGGTTCTCGTCGGCGGTGACGACGCAGACACCCCCCGGACGGCCGGCCAACTCCGTGGCGATGGTGTGTCCCAGCGAACTGCTCCCCAGAACGAGCCGGTCCGGCATACCCCTCCAACGGGGGGTGGTCCCTAAACCTTTACTTCAGCCGTTCCTGCAGAAAGGAGGGGTGTGCGGCCGAGACGCCGTCCAGACCCGCGATCTCCTCGTCGATGACGTCGCCCAGCGCGTCGCCATCCGCCGCACGGACCTCCGCCATCAGCATGTGGTCGCCACTGGACGTGTACAGCGCCTCGATGGCGGCCAGCTCCTTGAGTTGCCGTGTCACCTCGACGTAGCGCTCGCTCTCGACGTCGATGCCGAGAATCGCGATGGACTGGCCCGAGAGCTTCTTCGGGTCCACGTCCGCCGAGTATCCCACGATGACCCCCTGGTCTTCGAGTTTCTGGATGTACTTTCTGACTGTCGGCTTCGACACGTCCGCCCTGTCCGCGATCTCCGCGTAGGAGGCCTGTGCGTCCTCCTCGAGAACGGAGAGGATGCGTTCCTCGGTGGGCTCTGCGCTCATACCATTTCTTTTTACTCCTGTCGAAAAATATCTTCCGAAACGGTAAACGGCCGCTGGGCCGATTGTCTGGGGGCGGAATTGACTTGAATGGTCGGGCCCTGTTTCCGAGCCTGCAACGCCGCCCGTGGTGTTTTTTACACGGGACCGATAGGCGTAACTGGCGGCGCCGAACCGCCGCCCGCCACGGTCCCACTACGCCCGTCCCACCCCGCCGACGCCCCCTCTCCTCACGCCAGCCAGTCTTCGCGTGTCTCCGCGAGGACACGACCGAAAAACGGACCGAGAGTCTCTCGCGACGGCCGCCTACGTGTGCCGTTCGATGAGTTCGTCGGCGGTGCGTTCCCACTCGGCGTCCTCGTCGAAGTATCGCTCCGCGAGGGGGTCCTCGGGCATCTCCTCGGTACGGCGCTTCTCCTGGCCGTAGGAGAGACGTTCGGGGTCGTGGTAGAACCGGCCCGTCAGCACCTCGCCCTCGTAGAGGCGGGACTCGGTCTCGTACATCATGTCGGCGGCCTCGCGGCGGTCGCCGGTGTCGAAGTCGAACTCGTCGTCGTCCTGGACGTCAGTGTAGGGGACGTACTCCTTGGCGTCCTTGTTCCAGGTGGGACACTGCGTGAGGAAGTCGACGTGTGCGAACCCGTCGTGTTCGATGGCCTCGACCAGGATCTCCTTGGCCTGCCGGGGGTTCACGGCGGCGGTCCGGGCGATGTAGGACGCCCCGGCGGCCAGCCCCAGCGACATCGGCCGCACGGGGTCTTTGGCGGAGCCGTGCGGTTGCGTTTTCGACTTGTGGGCCTTCGGACTCGTCGGGGAGGTCTGGCC
>CAZUWC010000209.1:0-4210 GCA_964623935.1 uncultured Halobacteriales archaeon | reverse complement strand
CGTGGGCGACGGTGCCGCCCTCGACGCTCTCGGCGACGTAGCCACACATCGTACAGCCGCCGGCGCGGGCCCACCGGCAGCCGCCGGTGTTGAGGATGACCGTCAGCGAGTCGTACACGCCGTCGGGAGTGTTGTCCTCGTCGAGCCAGACGCGGGTGGGTTCGCGAGGGTCGTGGGTCTCGTCCTTGCGGGCGCGGATCTCCCGCATGGCCTGGTTGTGGGCGTCCATCCCCCGTCCCTGTTCGTAGACCTCCGGGCTCGGCTTGCTCATTGTCGGAATCCAGCCCCTCCGTGTGTATATCGGCTTCGTTGGCGGACGAACAAGTCCGGGGAGGAACACGAGCGAGAGCGAGTACAAAACCCTTAACGCCGCGCCGACACCAGTATCCCCCAATGACAGTGACGGTCGCGGACGTCGAGAAACGGCTGGAGACCGTGGAAGATGCCGACCTCGGGGAAGATATCGTCTCACTGGGGCTGGTCAACAGCGTCGACGTCGACGAGGACGCCGGCGTCGTCAACATCGACCTCGCACTGGGTGCGCCGTACTCGCCGACCGAGACGGCGATGGCCGGCGAGGTGCGCGAGGCGATGGCCGACCTCTCATGCGAGGTGGACCTCTCGGCGTCGGTCGACCGCGGGCTCGACCCCGAGGACCGCGTGCTGCCGGGCGTCGAAAACATCATCGCCGTCGCCTCGGGCAAGGGCGGCGTCGGCAAGTCCACGGTGGCGGTCAACCTCGCCGCCGGGTTGGCCGACATGGGCGCCCGCGTCGGCCTGTTCGACGCCGACATCTACGGCCCGAACGTCCCGCGGATGGTCGGCGCCGACGAACCCCCACAGGCCACCGAGGACGAAATCATCATCCCGCCCGAACAGTACGGAATGAAACTGATGAGCATGGACTTCCTGCTCGGCGAGGACGACCCCGTCATCTGGCGGGGGCCGATGGTCCACAAGGTGCTCACTCAGCTCTGGGAGGATGTCCGCTGGGGCAGCCTCGACTACATGGTAGTTGACCTCCCACCGGGGACGGGCGACACACAACTGACGCTGCTCCAGAGCGTCCCAGTCTCCGGGGCGGTCATCGTCACGACGCCACAGGAGGTCGCCCTGGACGACGCCCGCAAGGGCCTGCGGATGTTCGGCGAACACGAGACGCCGGTGCTGGGTATCGTCGAGAACATGTCGGCGTTCCGGTGTCCCGATTGCGGGAACGAACACGCCATCTTCGGCGAGGGCGGCGGCCAGCGACTGGCCGGCAGCGTCGACATGCCCTTCCTCGGCGAGATTCCGATGGACCCTGCCGTCCGCGAGGGTGGGGACGGTGGCCGTCCGCTCGTGCTCGACGGTGGCGAGACGAGCGACGCACTCCGGGGATTCACCCGCCGGACAGCCAACATGCAGGGCATCGTCCACCGGCGGCGGGTCGCGTCGACGTAACGTCCCAATCCCTTTTCTCCGCGCCGTCCCGAGAGGCAGTATGACAAGACCGACGCAGCGCAACCGACTCGACGAGGAGGGCAGCCCGTACCTCCGCCAGCACGCGGACAACCCCGTCAACTGGCAACCCTGGGACGAGACCGCACGCGAGGCCGCCCGCGAGCGGGACGTCCCCATCTTCCTCTCGGTGGGCTACGCGGCCTGCCACTGGTGTCACGTCATGGAAGAGGAGAGCTTCGAGGACGAGCGCGTCGCCGAAGTCCTCAACGAGGGGTTCGTCCCGGTGAAGGTCGACCGCGAGGAGCGCCCGGACGTCGACCGCATCTACCAGACCATCTGCCAGCGCGTCACCGGCCACGGGGGCTGGCCCCTCTCGGTCTGGCTGACACCCGAGGGCAAACCCTTCTACGTCGGGACGTACTTCCCGCCCGAACCGAAGCGCGGCCAGCCGGGGTTCGTCCAGCTACTGGGTGACATCCGAGAGGCCTGGACCGACCCCGAGGAACGCGAGAAGGTCGAGGACCGCGCCCAGCAGTGGACTGGAGCCATCGCGGGCGAACTCGAGGAGGTGCCCGACCAGCCCGGTGACGCGCCGGGCAGCGACACCATGGAGACGGCCGCACAGGCCGCCGTCAGGGGTGCCGACCGCGAACACGGCGGCTGGGGACGGGGCCAGAAGTTCCCACACGGCGGCCGCATACACATCCTCGGACGTGCCCACGACCGGACCGGGCCTGATGGGTATCGCGCGGTCCTCGGGGAGACGCTGGACGCGATGGCCGACCGCGGGCTCTACGACCACGTCGGCGGGGGCTTCCACCGCTACACCACCGATCGGGAGTGGGTCGTCCCTCACTTCGAGAAGATGCTCTACGACAACGCCGAGATCCCGCGAGCCATGCTCGCCGGCTACCAGCTCACCGGCCGGGAGCGCTACGCCGACGTGGTCCGGGAGACAATCGCGTTCCTCGGGCGGGAACTCCAGCACCCCGAGGGTGGCTTCTACAGCACATTGGATGCCCGCAGCGAGGGCGAATCGGGCGAACAGGAGGAAGGAGCCTTCTACGTCTGGACGCCCGGCGGGGTCCGCGACGCCGTGGCCGAGGAGACGGACGCCGACCTGTTCTGTGACCGCTACGGCGTCACCGAGGCCGGCAACTTCGAGGGCGGCCAGACCGTCCTGACGATTTCGACGAGCGTCGCAACCCTGGTCGAGGAGTACGACATCTCCGGGGAGGAGGTCCGGGAACGACTGGAACGTGCCCGCGAGCAGGTCTTCGCGGCGCGTGCGGACCGGCCCCGGCCCGCCAGGGACGAGAAGATACTGGCAGGCTGGAACGGGCTCGCGGTCTCGATGCTCGCCGAGGCGGGCCTCGTACTCGACGAGGAATATGCCGAGGTCGGCGCCGACGCGCTGGCGTTCGTCGGCGAACACCTCTGGGACGGCGCGGCCGGTCGTCTCCAGCGCCGGTACAGGGACGGCGAGACCAAGGTCGACGGCTACCTGGAGGATTATGCCTTCCTCGGCCGGGGGGCGTTCGACCTCTACCAGGCCACCGGCGACGTCGACCACCTCGCGTTCGCGCTGGACATGGCCGAAGCCATCGTCGATCAGTTCTGGGACGCCGACGCGGGGACGCTCTATTTCACGCCGGCCGGGGGCGAACAACTCATCGCCCGGCCACAGGAGGTCACCGACCAGTCGACTCCCTCCAGTGCCGGCGTGGCCGCCTCGCTGTTGCTCGGACTGGACCACTTCCGGCCCGACGACCGATTCGAGTCGGTGGCCGGGCGCGTCCTCGAAACACACGGGAGCAAAGTCGAGTCCAATCCCCTCCAGCACGCCTCGCTCGCGCTGGCGGCCGATACGTACGCCAACGGCGCGCTCGAACTGACGCTCGTCGCCGACGACCCTCCGGAGGCGTGGCAGGAGTCGCTCGCCGAGCAGTATCTCCCGACCAGGCTGCTCGCCCCCCGGCCCGCCGACGAGGACGCCTTCGAGGAGTGGCTGACGACGCTGGGCCTGGGTGAGGCGCCGCCGGTCTGGGCCGACCGGAGCGCGCGTGACGGGGAACCGACGGTGTACGCCTGCCGGTCGTTCACGTGTTCGCCACCGGAACACGACATCGAGGCGGCTCTCTCGTGGGCCGAGGAGCAACTGTCGGCGGGCGAGTGATACTGAATCTGCCGGTAGATACGTGTGCGTCTCGTGGGCTCCCAGAGACGATGATAGCTAAATCAATATATTGTATCATATAATCTTCATAACCGCTCATACTGCCGGCTATAACTACGTGAAGATACTCGACCCATCGGGGGGTCGAAATTGCTCACGGGCTTATAGCCGGCAGTATCAGTTAGGGAAGAGCCTCCCGTTGTTTATCTTCGGGGCTGTCCGCGCGCGCATGGAAAACGCTTTGAGCGGCCTCTGACAACGGGCAGGCAATGGCCCTTGCCGACGCGGACCGCGAACTGATCGTCGAGGAACTGGGCCGCGAGCCCACCCCGGCGGAGGCCGCGCTCTTCGAGAACCTCTGGAGCGAACACTGCGCGTACCGCTCCTCGCGGCCGCTGCTCTCGGCGTTCGACTCCGAGGGCGAGCAGGTGGTCGTCGGACCCGGCGACGACGCCGCCGTGGTCGCCCTGCCCGCAGACGGGACCGGGGACGGCGAGGCGGGTGGGACGAACGCGGAGACCTACATCACGCTGGGCATCGAGAGCCACAACCACCCCTCCTACGTCGACCCGTTCGACGGCGCAGCCACGG
>CAZUWC010000208.1:0-4216 GCA_964623935.1 uncultured Halobacteriales archaeon | reverse complement strand
CCCCGACGACGACCCGGCCCACGTTGAAAAACTCCGCGAGCATGTAGAAGCCGGCACCCTCGACGCCGACGAGATTCTCCGCGGGGATCCGGCACTCGTCGAAGACGATGTGGGCCTGTTTCGAGGCGCGCATCGCCATCTTCTCGGGGATGTGTTCGGCCTCGTAGCCGTCGGCGTCGGTCGGGACGATGAACAGCGAGTAGTTGCTGTAGCGGTCGTCGCTGTCGCCGGTCCTGGCGTAGACGGTGAGCCAGTCGGCCTCGACGCCGTTGCCGATCCAGTACTTCTCCCCGTTCAGCACATACTCCTCGCCCTCCTTCCTGGCGGACGTCGACATGCCGGCGAGGTCGCTGCCGGTCTCGGGTTCCGAGACGGCGAGCCCTGTAAGCTGGTCGTTCTCGGCGACCGGACGGACGTACTCCTCGATCTGGTCCTCGGAGCCGTGGTCGAGGACCATCTCGGCGCCGAAACTCGCCAGCTGGAGGGTCAGCGCCAGGCCGGCGTCGGCGCGGTAGAACTCCTCGGCGGCGGCCAGAATCTCGTGCAGCGAGAGCCCGCGCCCGCCGTACTCCTCGGGGATGTCCTGTGCGACCAGGCCGGCGTCCATGCCGGCCTCCAGCACCTCCCAGGGGTACTCCCCTCGCTCGAAACACTCGGCGGCATTCGGTTCGACGTGCTCGGCGGCGAACTCGCGTGCCTCCCGTTTCACATCCCGTGCGTCCTCGGGGACCAGGCGCTCGTCCAGCAGGTCCATACCCGACCCTCGGGTGGGGGCCGCATATACCTCCGGGTCGGCTCCGGCCGCCGACTCCACGCCCGGCTCGACGTGTGACCGCGGTCAGTCTTTCAGTATCTGGTGGACTGTGTGGCCGACGAACCCGACGAGCGGCGGGACGAACACCGAGGCGTGGATCACCGGGCCGTAGGAGACGTTCCCGGGTTTCGTCGCCAGGAACAGCCCGTAGAGGACCAGCATGACGACGACCCAGATGACGGTGATGACCAGGAACGGGACCGAATCGCGGGCGGCCCCTGCGGCCGACGCACCGAGCGAGCGTGTCATATGCGACCATTCGGTGCCGGGGGTAAAACGGTAGTGGAAACATCCATACGGTCGCCCGTGAAAGGGAGTGGCATGAAGAACGTCGACGACCTGATCGCGAGCGCGGCGGACCTCGCCGAGCGTGGCCTCTCGAAGGGGGAGATCGCGGACGAACTCAACGTCTCCAGGGAGACGGCGAGCTGGCTGGTCGAGCGCGGCGACGCCAGCGCGGCCGCCAAGTCCCGGCCCACGCCCGCCGGTGGTCCCGAAGACATCCACGTCGACTGGTCGGCCATCGGGCGGGACTCGGCCAGACTCTCCCACGCCGGCGCCGCCATGGCGGACCTCCTCTCGAAGGAGGGGACCGCCGTCGACCTCACCGTCGGCATCGAGAAGGCGGGCGTCCCGCTGGCGACGACGGTCGCGCGCGAACTCGACACCGACCTGAGCACGTACGCGCCGAGCAAACACCAGTGGGACGACGGCGACGGGACGGGCCAGGGCGGGGGCTTCTCGCGGAACTTCGCGGACATCCGCGACCGCGAGTGCTACGTCATCGACGACACCATCACCAGCGGCACGACGATGACAGAAACCGTCGAGGCGGTCCGCGCCCAGGGCGGCGACCCCGTCGCCTGTGGCGTGCTGGTCGACAAACAGGGCCTCGACGACATCGAGGGCGTCCCGGTCTACTCGCTGGTGGGGGTCATCCGCGTCGGCGACGAGTGACATGCTCCGTTCCTTCGAGGGGACCACCCCGTCGGTCGCGGAGTCGGCCTACGTCGACTCCGCGGCGGTCGTCATCGGCGACGTCGCCCTCGAGGCGGAGGCCAGCGTCTGGCCCAACGCCACCCTCCGTGGTGACAACGGACGGATCGTCGTCGGCGAGGGCGCGAACGTCCAGGACAACGCCGTCCTCCACGAGGACGCCGTCCTCGAACCGTCGGTGACGGTCGGGCACAGCGCCATCGTCCACGCGGCGACCGTCGCCGAGGGAGCACTGGTCGGAATGGGCGCCGTCGTCCTCGACGACGCACACGTCGGCGAGCGCGCGGTCGTGGGTGCCGGCAGCGTCGTCACAGAGGGGACCGAAATCCCGCCGGAGACGCTCGCGGTGGGATCGCCCGCCGCCATGAAGACGGACCTCGACGACCCCGACACGGCCGCGGCCGCACGCCACTACCGGGAACTCGGGACGCGCTACGAGGAGTCCTCGGAACGGATCGAGTAGGGAGTCCGGGCGTCTCGGTGCGACCGCCACAGGTCCCAGAGGACGTCCGAGGCGATGTGGACGGCGAGAACGACGGCCGCAGCGACGGCCAGCGACCGGTCGACGCGGACGAGGGCGGCGACCAGTCCGGCCGTGATGGCGAGGTGGGTTCCGAGTCTCGTCACCGTGCCGACGTCCCCCTCCTCGAAGATTTCGTCCTGGTCGAGCAGTGCCATCCGGGGGTCGGCCAGACACCGCCGGAAGTGTCGCCAGGAGCCCGTTCGCAAGCGGGCGACGAGGAAGTGATCGAGGTCGATGGCGGTCCCGAGCAGGCCCGCACCGGCGAGGAGGACCGGCCACGGCAGCGGCGTCTCCAGGGTCACCGCGAGCGCGGCCCCGACCGCCAGCGAGATGGGGAAGTGGTGACGCGAGTGCATCTCAGTCGGTATCGTCCCCGTTTTCGTGCTCGTTCGGGACGCCACAGAGGTCCCCGTCCTCGAAGCGCTTCGCGCGGAGGAACCGTGCCCGGTAGCGGTTGGCGCCCTCGCCGAAATCGGCCTCGCGGATGTCCTCGACCCGGCCGTCGGCGACGGCGTCGACGATTGCCTCGACCTGTTCTTTCTCGCTCGGCGTGAGGTCGAACTCGTAGGTGCGGGACTCTTCGGCCTCCAGGCGCGTCCACTTGCGGGCGGCGGCGACGACGAGCGAACAGGGCTCCCGACACGGGAAGACGCCGGAACCCTCCGCCCGCTCTCCGTCGGGCGCACCCTCGACGTCGAGTGCAGTTTCGTCGTCGTACTCCCACTCGCGGCGCTTCAGGCACTGGGAGTCGTCACAGCAGGCCTCGGCGACCCACTCGACGTGTTCGTGGCCCTCGCCGCGGTCCCAGGTCTCGACGAGGCCGTAGATGCCGGTCTGCCGCGAGACCGCCTCGTGCCAGTGGGTGACGTCGAGTCGGCCCTCCCGCTCGCGGTGCCAGTTCGCGACCGTCGCCGGGTAGAACGCCTCGACCGCCCGGACGACCTCCCGGGCCGAGAGGTCGACGAAGACCCACCCGCACTGGAGGGTGGGCGCCGTCGACAGCGGGCGGTACCGGCCGCGCTCGTCGGCCTTCCCGAGTCTGCGAGCATCGAGCGGGTCGCGGTGGACATCGAGGGTGTCGCGGGCGGCCTCGGCGTCCTCGACGTGCCGGAGTTCGTAGACCCGGCCGTCCGCCGCGAGTTCGACGCGCACTCGCAACTGGCCCCAGACCCGGGAGACGCCGTCCCGGAGTCGTTCGCGGCGGTCGGGGACTGACCTCCCGGACGCCGCGCCGGTGGAATCGTCGACCCCCTCGACCCACCGCAGGAACGCCCGGCGGTCCGGCGCGTCGGGGGCGACCCGCGCCCAGAAGTACCACTCGTCGACGTGGGCGGGGTGTTCGGCGAGCACCTCGCGGACCCGCTCTCCGGAGACTCCCTCGGCCGTCGTCTCCCCTACCGAGAGGTCGTAGCCGCCGTCCGTCGCGTGGAGTCGCAGTCCTGCCGTCTCGATGCCACCCTCCTCCCGGGCCGCCGCCAGGAGGTCCTCGACGCGGGCGCCGGCCATCAGTCGCCACCCGCCGCGGGTGCGGTCGTCCGTGCGATGTCGGTGGCAGGCACGTCGGCGCCCGCGTCGGCCGCGCGTTCGAGGACGACCTCGGCCACCAGCGGTTCGGTCCCGACGGCGCCAGCGTACCAGAGCCGGTGGCCCTCGACGGTCGCCGGCGTCTCCCAGGTCTCGCCGGGCTCGTCGACCAGCCCCATGTCCGCGGGGATGTCCTCGCGGGTGTGGTAGCCGTCCGCGACGAACAGCGGGACCACGACGATATCGGTGGCCGCGAAGTGGTCGGTGACGTCGTCGACCTCGGGCGTTTCGTCCATGAACAGCGCCCGCACCTCCTCAAAGCGGCCGCGCGCGCCGATGCGCTCGGCGTGGTACTCGAT
>CAZUWC010000207.1:0-4219 GCA_964623935.1 uncultured Halobacteriales archaeon | reverse complement strand
CGCGTTGATGGTCATGCTCGTCGAGACCTCGTCCAGCGGGATGCCCTCGAAGACCCGCTCCATGTCCCGCAACGAATCGATGGCGACGCCGGTCTTGCCCACCTCGCCGGCGGCCATCGGGTCGTCGGAGTCGTGGCCCATCTGCGTCGGCAGGTCGAAGGCCATCGAGAGGCCGGTCTGGCCCTCGTCTAAGAGGTACTGGAACCGTTCGTTGGTCTCCTCGGCGGTCCCCATGCCGGCGTACTGGCGCATGGTCCAGAGGCGCCCGCGGTACATCGTGGGATAGACGCCGCGGGTGTAGGGTTCCTCGCCCGGGTATCCGAGGTCCTCCTCGTAGTCGAAGTCCGCGATGTCCTCGGGGGTGTAGAGGCGCTTGACTTCCTGGCCCTCGGTGTCGGTCGTGAACGACTCCCTGCGCTCGCCGAAGCGATCGAGGACCGGTTCGAGCGTCTCCTCCTCCCAGGCCGCCTTGGCCGAGCGGATCTCCTCCAGGTCAGCCTGCTCGAACATATCCGACCAGAGTGGGCCGGCGGCCTTAACGGTTCGTCCGCGAGCGGGCCGGGATGGCAGATGGATACACGCACAGGCGCGAAAGAATTAACACCTGTAATATCTATAATCTTGACACGAGCGCGACGATGTGTGGGGTCAAGACGGGGGACAAGGAGGGCATACCTGGCCTGGAGGTGAGCCGGCGAGAGCTGGGTGTCGCCTACCTCGCGGCAGTCGGCCTCCTGTTTCTCGCGTTCGGGCTGTACGAGGTTGGGGTGGTAATGGCCCGGGCCGGTCCGCCGGACCTCGGGAGGTCGGTCGTCCTCGCGGTCGGGGTAGTTCTCTCGGCGAGTCTGCTCGCCATCGGCGGGTGGCTCTACAGGAGTCCGCTCAGTGACGAGCACGCCCTCGCGGTCTCGAGGTGGGGGGCGCTGGGGCTGACGGTCCCGACGGCCGTCGTGGCCGTGGCGATGGCCTCGGGCCTCGCGGTCGGTCCCACGGCGCCAGAGCTAACGGTCGCGCTGGCCACCGGCGGCGTCGTCGGGTCGCTCTACGGGACGGTCAGGGCTCTCGAGGCGGAACGCGACCGCGTCGACGCGCTCTACCGGCGCAACCTCGTCCTCCAGCGTGTCTTCCGGCACAACATCCGCAACGGGATGAACGTCGTCCGGGGGTACGCACAGTTGCTGTCACGCAGCGACGGGGCCGACCACAGCGACCTCGCCGAGAAGATAGACCGCGAGGCACACGCAGTCGTCGACCTCGCCGACGTCACCCGCGACCTCACCGACGTCGAGCGGGTCGGGAATCTGGAACCGGTCGACCTCGTTCCGCTCGTGACCGACCTCACGGAGACGCTGTCCGAGTACTATCCCGAGGCGTCCTTCGAACTGGAACTCCCGGAGACGGCGTGGGTGGCTGCCGACGGCTCCGTCGAGATCGCCATCTGGCACCTCCTCGAGTTCGCCATCCACCGCTCGCGGGACGGGACTGTGGCAGTCTCGCTCGAGACGGGAGACGACGGGACGGTCCTCTCGGTGGCCGACGACGGCCGGCCGCTCGCGTCGGAGGCCATCGCCGCGCTCGAACGCGAGGAGGAGGCCCCTCTCGAACACCTCGACGGGATGGATCTGTGGGTCGTGAAGTGGCTCGTCGGGAGCCTCGGTGGAGAACTGACCGTCGAGAACGTCGAGGACGGGGTACGGGTGCGTGTCGCCTTCCAGTCCCGGTCCTCGGAGCAGGGAGAGGGAGGCTGACCGGTGTCACTGCCGCTCGACATCTCGACGACCGTCCTGTGCAAGTCACGCCACGCGGAACCGGTCGAGGCGCGCCTCAGACTCGAGGGCGAGACACTGACCGCCGAAGGCGACGAACTGGCACCCTCCTTCGACCTCCCGGACGTGTTCGACGTCAGGGTCGGGCCACCCCCGACGGCGGCCGCCGCGTTCTTCTCCGGGCGGACGCTCGCTATCGGCTTCGACGGGGAGGAGGGCCGCGAGGTGCTGTTCGTCGCCGACGACTCCGAGCGACTCACGACGGTCGCCGACCTCCTGTTCCGGCGGTTGCTCCACGACCAGGAGGTGGCCCTCCGCCATCCCGCGGAGGTTGGCGGCCGGGTGACCGGGGAGTCGTTCGACATCGGAACGCTGCTGGTCACGACGGGCCGAGTCGGGTGTGCCGACATCGACGTGCCGTTCAACGTCGCCCTCGACTCGGTGGTCGACTTCTCGCGCTCCGAGCGGGAACTGCTGGGCGAGCAGCGTCCGATCATCGAAATCCAGTACGTGGCCGACGGCGTCGCGGTGTCGCTGGAACTCTCGATCACGCCGCCGCGCAAAGAGCACCTCCTCGGGCGGTTCCTCCGGCGCGAGTACGACACCATCGTGCGGGAACTCGGCGGACTGGATATCCCCAGACCGGCCCTTCGGGCGCTGGTCAGACTCTACTCGCTGCAGGGCTCGGCCAAACCCCAGTCGTTGTTCGTCGACGGGTCCGAGTCGAAGGCGTCGCTCCTGCGCGGACTCGTCGGACACGACCTCGTCGGAATCGAGGACGGTCGCGCCCACCTGACACCCCGGGGGTGGATTCTCGTCACCGAACACGCCGGCCACGGCGACATCGACTCGGACGCCGGCAGGTCCAGAGCGTCCGGTGACTGATCGAAGGGTCGCTCTACCCGGTGTCGTACTTGTAGGTGGCCTCCTCGGGGTCGATACCGAAGTCCTCGGGCCCCTCCTCGGGTTCGTCTTCCTCGTCCTCGCGGGCGCGAGCCCCCTTGAACGCCTCGCGCAGGCGCGATGGCATGTGGAAGCGGTCGGGGTCGATGCGCATCGGGACGGCGTCGGGTGCGGTCGCTTCCTGCTTGTCCGCCAGGCGCTGCTGGAGGCGCTCGGGGAGTTGTGACACCTGGATGCGTTCCAGCCCGAACTGGCGGAGGTAGTCTGGCGCGCCCGTCAGGGCGTAGACTTCCGCGAACCCGTCGTCGCGAGCCGTCGTCACGAGGCGTTCGACGACGTGGGCACCCACTCCCTGACCGCGCCACTCCTCGAGCACGCCGATAGACGTGAGTTCGCACACCTCGCCGTCGTCGGTCTTGTGGACCCGAACCCGACCGAACCCCGCCCGCTCGTTTTCGGCCTCGTCGACGGCGATGACGTAGTCGCGCGAGCGGAACGCCGTCTCGTCGAGGCCCATCTCCTCGATGTGGTCCAGCAGCCAGACCTCGTCGCGGTTGCGGGCGTCCCGGACGTACATGTCGCCACGTTACGCCCCGCCCGGCAAAAGTATACTGCCGGTGCGCGTCCTGTCTGTGGGACCACGGGTAGCCGGCGGACAGGCCCACACAACACCTTTGATGGACCTCCGCGTTACTCCGAACGACATGTCCGACTCACTCGACGGGCGAGACGAGGTCGTCTACGAACCCGACGAGGCGTTCGTCGGGGAGAGCAACGTCTCCGCCTTCATGCAGGAACACGGCATCGAGGGCTTCGAGGAACTCCACGAGCGCACCGTCAGCCGGGTCGACGGCGTCGCGGCGTCGGGGCTGGAGTGGTTCTGGGACGAAGTCGTCGACCACCTCGGCCTCGAATTCGACGAGGACTACGACCGGGTCAGGGACGCGAGTGACGGCCCGCAGTTCACCGAGTGGTACGTCGGCGGCCGGCTCAACATCGCCCACAACACCGTCGACAGACACGCCCGCCCAGACTCCCCGAACAGAAACCGCGTCGCCTGCATCTGGGAGGGCGAACCCGGCGACGTGCGGGAGGTCACCTACCACGAACTCCACCGCGGGGCCAACCGCGTCGCAAACGCCCTGGCGGAGCGCGGAATCGGGACCGGCGACACCGTCGGGCTCTACATGCCGATGGTGCCCGAGGTCATCTCCATCCTCTATGGCTGTTTCAAGGTCGGCGCAATCGCCGTCCCCATCTTCTCGGGGTTCGGGGTCGACGCCACAGCCACCCGCATCGCCGACGCCGAGTGTCGGGTGCTGTTCACCGGCGACGGCTTCTACCGGCGCGGCAGCGAGATCGAACTCAAGGCGTCCGCCGACGACGCCATCGCCGAGGCCGGCCACGTCGAACACACCGTCATCTACGACCGCCTCGGGTCGAGCGAGGCGGACCTGCCCTGGGACGCCGACCGCGACGAGTGGTGGGCCGACGCCGTCGAGCCACAGGACGACACCTACGAGACCAAGTCCCTACCCTCCGACCAGGAG
>CAZUWC010000206.1:0-4226 GCA_964623935.1 uncultured Halobacteriales archaeon | reverse complement strand
CCCATCTGGTAGTACGTCGACGCGGAGTAGAAGTCGACGTTGGGCGCGAGTCCCTTCTCGTCGGCCATGTACTCCTCGATGGCCGTGGACATTTCGTACCACCTGATTGAGCCGGCGGCCTCCCCGAGTTCGCGGGAGCGCTCGCCCAGGATCTTCGCGCGGGGGTCCTTGACGTTGTAGACGCGGTGGCCAAAGCCCGCGACGCGGCGGTCCTCCGCGAGCGCGGTCTCGACCCACTCGAGGGGGTCCATCTCGGAGTCGTCGATCTCCTGCAGCATCTCCATGACGTCCTGGTTGGCGCCGCCGTGCAGCGGGCCCTTGAGTGTGCCGACCGCGGAGGTGACGGCGCTGTGGACGTCCGACAGCGTCGAGGCGGTCACGAGCGCCGAGAACGTCGAGGCGTTGATGCCGTGGTCGGCGTGGAGCACGAGCGCCTGGTCGAAGACGTCGGCTGCCACCGCGTCGGGCTCCTCCCCGTTGAGCATGTAGAGGAAGTTGGTGGCGTGGTCGAGGTCCTCGCGGGGCTCGACGGGCTCCTCGCCCGCCCGGACGCGGGTGAAGGCGGCGACGATGGTCGGCATCTTCGCCGTGACGCGCCGGCCTTTCGCGAAGGTGACCTCGCGGTCGGTCGACTCGATGTCGTCGGGCGCGGGGTCGTAGGCCGGGAGCATCGAGACGGCAGTCCGCAACGCGGCCATCGGGTTCGTGTCGGCCTCGGCGAGCGCCCTGACCGTCCGCAAGACTTCCGGGTCGACCGTGCGTTCGGCGGCCATCGACTCCGCGAGCGTGTCGAGTTGCCCCCGGTCGGGCAGTTGGCCGTGCCAGAGCAGGTAGAGCACCTCCTCGTAGCTGGCGCCGCGGGCGAGGTCCTCGATGTCGTAGCCGCGGTAGATGAGACGCCCCTCGTCGCCGTCGATGTCGCTGAGCGTCGACTCCGCGACGAGAACGCCGTCGAGCCCCTTCTGGAGTTCCTCGGCCATACCCCGCGTTCTCCACGTGCAGGAAAAAACATTACCATCCCGTGCCGGGCACCAGATTCACGCGGTCCCGCCGCCTCGGGACAAGCACGCGGGCAACGCTTTTGCGTCGGCGCCGGGAACTCCGGGTATGGCCGCCGACGAGGTGAGTTACGAGCCCGCGAGCGTCAAGGAGTTGCTCGCGGAGATGAAAGACACCGCGGAGCTGCTCATCGACCTCTCGTACTCGGCGGTCCTCCTGGGGAGCAGCGAGGTGGCTCGGGAGGTGCTCGAACTCGAGGAGCAGATGGACATCCTCCAGCTCCGGGCGCGGATGAGCATCCTCATGGCCGCGCGCAGCCCCGACGACGCCGAGCGTCTCGCGCCCGTCCTGGGCGTCGTGGGTGCCGCCGAGAAGATCAGCGACGCCGCCGGCGACATCGCCAAGGTCGTCCTGGAGGAGGTCGGGCTGCCCGAGGAGATGCGCGCGGCCCTGCCCGAGGCAATGGAGACTGTCGTCCGGGTCGAACTCGCCGACGACTCGCCGCTGGTCGGGGAGACGCTGGGCGGGGTGCACCTCGAAACCGACACCGGCGTGCGGGTGCTGGCGGTCCGCCGGGCGGGCGACTGGCTACTCAACCCCGGCTCCGGGACCGGCTTCCGGGCGGGAGACGTGGTCCTCCTCCGCGGCCCCGAGGAGGGCATCGCCGGGGTGTACGAAGAGGCCACCGGCGAGGCCTACGACCACCCCGAGCCTCCCCACGTCGAGGAGTCGGATCTGGACCGGGCGGTCGACTCCATCGTCCTGATGAAAGACATGGGCGAACTCGCGGTCGATCTCGCGTACGGGGCCATCCTCTTCAACGACGAGGACGTCGCCCGCGAGGTGTTCGAACTCGAGGCGGAGGTCGACGCCCTCAAGTCGCGCTTCGAGGCCTGGACGCTCCGGGCCGCCGGCCGCGTCGAGGACCCCGTCGACCTCCGGGGGCTCGTCCAACTGGCCACCAGCACCGAGGTCATCTCGGACGCCGCCCTCGAGATCAGCGAGGGCGTCCTCCGGGGGCTGTCGACCCACCCGGTCGTCGAGGAAGCAGTCTACGAGAGCGACGAGGTGATCGTCCGGCTGGTCGTCGCCCCGGAGAGCCCGCTCGACGGGACGACGCTCGGAAAGCGGGAGGTCAAGACGGAGACGGGGATGCGCGTCATCGCGGTCCGGCACGACGAAGCCGAGCAGACCTGGGATATCTCGCCCGGCCCCGAGACACGACTGGACGCGGGCGACGTCCTCGTCGCGAAGGGGACGCGGGCGGGGGCCGACCGACTCGACGCGCTCGCGTCCACCGAGTGATACGACGACTGTACCGGTTTTTTGGGTCGACCGCCGCTACTGCTCCTCGGGGGTGTCGGTGGCGTCGACGGACTCGACGGCCTCGTCCAGGTCCGCCGACTCGACGGGCACGTCGGAGCTGTCCTCCCACCAGAGGTACTTGAACGCGGGCATCAGGCTGACCAGGCCGACGATGATCACCACGGTCCCCGCCGTCGCCGTGAACGAGTTCCCGAAGATGATGAGGATGCTCCCGATGGCGAATGCGACCACGACCCAGGCATAGAGGGCGTACGCGATGGTGCGCGAGTCCATGACGGACAGTAGGCGGACCCCGATGAAATGTGTTGTGTCCTGTTCTTTTCGTTCCCACGAAACAGCAGGCTGTCTGCGGGGTCCGAAACGCCGAACCTCACCGAGACTGCTGATCACAGGTCCTCTGCGAGACGGTAGGCCCGCGCGGCGACGAACACCGCCGTCGCGAGGCCGGCGACAGCCATCGCCAGAACGAACGCCAGCGCGCCGTAGTAGGGGGTCGCCCGGGTCGTCCCCGAGGGCAGGACCACGAACAGGACGAAGACGGCCGCGGCGACGAGGACGCCAACGGCGAGGCCGCGCCTGGCGTTCCGGCGGACCCGGAGCGTCTCGACCATCGCCGCCCGGCCGCCCCGTTGCTCTTCGTCGGACACACCCCTGCTAGGGTCGGCCCGGCAATAGTCGCGTCGGTCGCCGGTCGCGGCAGCCGGCAGCGACGGCCAGTATCGAACTCCTAAAGAGGACGGGGCCGCCCACTACGGATAATGGCGAGTCTCGGTACGGCGCGTGCCGCCCCCGGCGAGACCGACACCGGCCGGCTGGAAATCGGCCAGACGCGGGACGGCACGACGGTCGGCCTCCCGGTGGCCGTCGTCAACGGCGCCCGCGACGGGAAGACCCTCTACGTGCAGGCGGCCAGCGACGGCGACGAACTCAACGGCGTCGGGGTCGTCCGGCGGGTCGTCCCGCGGCTCGACCCCGCCGACCTGGCCGGGACGGTGGTCGTCGTCGGCGTCACCAACTACTACGCCTACCAGACCGCCGACCACCGCAACCCCATCGACGACACAAAACTCAACCGCGCCTACCCCGGCGACGAGACGGGCACCACCTCCGAGCGAATCGCCGCGGCCACCTTCGGGGCCGCCAGGGACGCAGACCTGGCGCTGGACCTCCACCAGGGCTCGACCTCGCGGATGATCGAGGAGGTCCGCGTGCGGTGTGGCCCCCGCCACCGCCTCCACGACGAGTGTCTCGAACTCGCGAAGGTCTTCGACTGCGGGCACGTCTTGGACCAGAAGGGCCCGGACGGCCAGCTGGCCCGCGCCGGCCCCGACGAGGGCGTGCCCACCGTCGACCCCGAACTCGGCGGCAGTGTCGGCTGGGACGCCGAGAGCATCCGCGTCGGCGTCGAGGGTGTGTTCAACGTCCTCCGGTACTACGGGTTCCTGGAGGGGTCGGTCGCGACCCGCCGGCAGACCCGCGCCTCGGGGTTCGAACAGTACGGCTCCCCCGTCGGTGGCCTCGTCGACTTCGCCGCCGAACTCGGCGAGCGCGTCTCGCCCGGCGGGACCCTCTTCGAGGTGACCGACGTCTTCGGCGAGACGAAGGCCGAGGTCAGTGCCGACTCCTCGGGCATCTTCTGGCGGACCCGCCGGCTCCCCCACGTCGCCACCGGTGAGTACGTCTGCTCGGTGGGCACGGACATCGACAGTTACTGACAGAGAACTCGTCTCACCCACTCGCGACGTCCGTCCCTCTCATAGTGATTGCTGTAAGCCGTTTCCGGGTCACCCCCACGACATGACGCGGCTGGGACGGTAAATCGTTACAGCAATCACGAGCAGAGACGCTAAGCGACCCGCTCCTCGCCGTCCCACTCCGCGGAGTTGTCCTTCGGCTCGTAG
>CAZUWC010000205.1:0-4272 GCA_964623935.1 uncultured Halobacteriales archaeon | reverse complement strand
ACGGCGTCCTCGAACTGTTCCCGCGGATGTCCTCGGTGTTCCAGCAGATGCTCTCACCCGTCCAGCGCGCCATCCAGGGGTCGGTCTCGCCCGAACAGGCCATGACCCAGGTCCAGGGATTCGTCGACCAGGAAGTCAACAACAGATAACAGGCCGTCGCTCCCTGCCCTGATATGGCACTCGAAGAAGACACTCGCGCTCCACACGGCGGCGGCATCTCCGGCCGGGTTTCGGACCTGGTGAACGACCACATCCGGGTCGCGTTGCTGGGGCCGTCGCTTGTCGCGTTGGTCGTGGTGTTCATCTACCCGGCGGCCATGCTGGTGTGGCTGTCGTTCCAGAACACCCGGGGGTTCGAGCCGACGCTCGAACCGGCGTACAACTACGGCCGGCTGTTCGGTGACCCGACGTTCTGGAACGCGGTCGAGAAGACCCTCGTGTACTCGTTCGGGTCGCTGTTCGTCTCGGTGGGCGGCGGCCTCGTCATCGCGCTGGCGCTGAACAAGGTCGCCAACAGGTGGATCCGGGACACCTACTCGACGCTCATCCTCATCTCCTGGGCGGTGCCGCTGTCCATCGTCGGGGTCACGTGGCGGTGGATGTTCAACGGCCAGCTCGGCGTCGTCAACAAGGTCCTGCTCGATCTGGGACTGCTCTCGGAGGCGTACTCGTGGCTCGGGAACGCGACCTCCGCGATGGCCGTCGTCATCCTCGCCGACGCGTGGTCGCGCATCCCGTTCGCGACGATTATCCTGCTCGCGGGGCTCCAGTCGATCCCACAGGAGATGTACGACGCCGCGAAGGTCGACGGCGCGACGACGCTGCAGACGTTCCGTCACGTCACGCTTCCGTACCTCCGGCCGTCGTTCTTCGTCGCCGGGCTCATAACCTGGATGTTCGCGTTCCGCGCGTTCGCCATCCCGTTCTCGACGACCGGCGGCGGCCCGGGCGCGGCGACGGAGACGCTCGCCATCTACATCCACCGCTTCGGGATCCAGTTGCTCGACTACGGCTTCGCGTCCGCCGTCGCGATGTTCCTCGTCGCCGTGACGCTGGTCGTCGCGACGGTGTACGTCTACTACATCCTCGAACGGATGGCGGAGATCGAACTATGAGTCCCGGAAGATTCACCCTCGACCGGTATCGGCGTCGACAGCGGGTCTGGGACGTCGTCGAGAGCCGCTATGTCGTTCACGCAGTGTTGTTCCTGGCGGTGTTTTTCATCGTCGCGCCGCTGGTCTGGCAGCTCATCACGTCGCTGAAAACGCGGGAGGGCGTGCTCGCACTCACCTACCTCCCACAGGACCCGACGCTGGCCGCCTACGAGCGGGCGCTGTTCGAGCGCGGGTTCTGGCGGGCGGTCGTCAACAGCGTCATCGTCGCGTCGGCCTCGACGGCCATCGTCATGATACTCGGGACACCCGCCGGCTACGTGTTCAGCCGCTTTCGCTTCCCCTTCGACAACGCGGTCTTCGTGTTCGTGCTGTTCACGCGATTGTTCCCGCCGATCGGGCTCGTGACGCCGTACTACCAGATCATGACCTCGACCGGCCTCCTGAACACGAAGGTCGGCATCGTCATCGCGAACGTCTACCTGTGGCTGCCGCTGGTCATCTACATCATGCGCAACTTCTTCATCACCATCCCCCAGGCTCTCGACGAAGCGGCCCGCGTCGACGGCTGTACCAAGGTCCAGGCGTTCCGCCACGTCGTCTTCCCGGTCGTCCTGCCGGGCTTTGCCGCCGGGACCATCCTCACCTTCCTCTACTCCTGGCGGGAGTTCCTCTTCGCGTTCACCGTCAGCACCGACCTCAAATCGATGACCATCCCCGTGGCGACGTTCCTGTTCGTCGGGGACACGTCCATCGACTGGGCGGCCATGGCTGCGGCGGCCATCGTCGCGGTCATCCCCTCGGCGCTGGTGGTGATCTTCTTCCAGCGGTACATCGTCGTCGGGCTGACCGGAGGCTTGAAAGGAGAATGACTGTGAGACAGCGAACGCGAACCCCGGACGAATCGAAGACACAGCACGCGGACGTGTCGCGGCAACACACCCCGGCTGGGTCGACGGACGGCAGCTCGACCGGGCCGAGGACGGCGTTGCTACGTTCTCGCGACGAGGGTGGTCCCGATGAGTGACTCCGTCGAGGACACCGCGATAGACGAGACACCGCAACCGGACTCGACCGACGAGAGAGACGTCAGTCTCCGGCTCGACGACGTCACGAAGGTCTTCGGCGACGGCACGGACGGCGTCGTCGCGGTGGAAGACTTCTCGATGGAGATTTACGAGGGCGAGTTCATCGTCCTCGTCGGTCCGTCGGGGTGTGGCAAGACGACGACGCTCCGCACCGTCGCCGGCCTGGAGGAACCCACCGAGGGACGAATCCTCATCGACGGCGAGGACGTCGCCGGACAGGACCCCCGCGAACGGGACATCGCGATGGTGTTCCAGAGCTACGCGCTCTACCCGCACAAGACCGTGCGCGAGAACATCGGCTTCCCGCTGGAGATCAGAAACTACCCCGCCGACGAGGTGGAAGAACGCGTGGTCGAGACGGCGGAGATGCTCGGCATCGAGGAGTTGCTCGATCGCCGTCCGGCTGACCTCTCGGGTGGCCAGCAACAGCGCGTGGCACTCGGGCGTGCCATCATCCGCTCGCCGAAACTGTTCCTGTTCGACGAACCGCTGTCGAACCTCGACGCCAAACTCCGGATCGAGATGCGCACGGAACTCAACAAGCTCCACGATCGGGTCGGGAAGACGTCGGTCTACGTCACGCACGACCAGGCCGAGGCGATGACGCTCGGCGACCGCGTCGTGGTGATGAACGACGGGGAAATCCAGCAGGTCGCCCCGCCCGAGGTCGTGTACGCCCGACCGGCCAACCGGTTCGTCGCCGGGTTTATCGGTGAACCGCCGATGAACCTCTTCGACGCGAGCGCGACGATGACCGATGACGGCGTCGGCGTGAGTGCCGCGGGGTTCGACCTCACCCTGCCGTCCTCGGTTGCCGAGACGCTCCAGTCCTGGGGCGGAAACCTCGACCGCCTCGAACTCGGGATCAGGCCCGAATCGTTCGAGGACGCCGCACTCCTCGAGGACCCACCCGCCGACGAGCGGTCCTTCGAGGCGCGGGTGATGGTCGTCGAACCGATGGGCGCCCACACCGACCTCGCGGTCAGGGCGACCGGCCAGGAGGACGACGAGAGCGCCGAGTTCACTGCCCGGGTTTCGAATGCCACCGGCGCAGTCGCGGGCGAGACCGTCAGGCTCGCCGTCGCACTCGAGGAGGCCCACCTGTTCGACGCTGTCTCCGGCGAGAACCTCCTCGTCTAAGTCGGCCGCTCGAGGGACAACGGACGTCCCCGGCGGCGGGTCGGGACAGCCCGAGGGGGCATCGGCCGACGACTAGCCGCCACTGACCGGCGGAAAGAGCGCCAGTTCCGTCTCCTCGTCGACGACCGTCGCCCAGCCGTCCTCCAGGAAGGGGTCGCGGCTGTCGACCAGCAGGCGGACGTGGTCGTAGAGCTGTTCGTCCTCGTCCAGGACTTCCGGTTCCAGGGCCGGGTGGGTCTCGAGCAGCGCGTCGAAGGTTTCCCTGAGCGTCGCCTCGTCCTCGAGGTCGACCTCGACCGTGTCGTCACCGGCCGCCTCGGCGAGGGTTGCGAAGAGCCGCCACTCCATACGTCATCGTGGGGGCGCGACGACCAAGAGCGTTCTCACTCGTCGAGGCGCATGTCGCCGCCGGGACTGTCCGAGACATCGTCCGCCCAGTCCGCGTCGCCCGACTCGAACTCCTCCTTGAGGTCCTGGAAGGACTTCCCGCCGCCACCGCTCCCGTCGTCCCCTCCCCCGTCGTCTTCGCCCTCCTCGTCTTCGTCTTCCTCGTCATCTTCTCCGTCTCCGGCTATCTCCTCGTCTCCGAGCGTCCCGCCGAACTCGTCGTCGAGGTCCGCCAGGTCGAGGTCGTCGCTCTCGTCCGTGTCGAAATCGAGACTGGCGAGGTCGTCGTCGCTCTCGTCCACATCGAGATCCGAGAGCGTGTCGCCGTCGTCCGCCTCGACGTCGAGTGCGAGGTCGTCGTCGCCCTCCTCGATGTCGAGTCCGGAGCGGTCACCGTCGGCACTCTCCCCGCCGTCGAGCGGCGAGACCTCCTCGTCGCCGTCCGCTACCTCGTCGGAAGGGTGCTCGTCGTCGCCGCGGTCTTCGACCACGGAGGCGCCGTCGTCACCGACCTCCTCGGACCACTCGGCCTCACCGGACTCGAA
>CAZUWC010000204.1:0-4308 GCA_964623935.1 uncultured Halobacteriales archaeon | reverse complement strand
GGTCACCGACAGGCGACGACTCGGGGTCACAGGGCAGCCACTCGACTGGTCGCTTTTTGAGTACTGCGCGAACGGACGCTAACTGCCGACGGCGGCGACGGGGCGGACGGCCGGTCGGAATCGGGAGTGGGCCGCTGTGAGCCGGCGCGACTGGCACCGCCGGGCGGTCCGCTCGCTTGCCGTCGCGGCGGCGCTGTGTCTGCTCGGGGTGGCGTTCGTGGGCGTCGGCGCCGCCGGCGCTCCGGACTGTTCGACCGTCGGGTACGACCAGGACGGCAGCACCTACCTCGTCACGAACCTCAGCCAACTCCAGTGTATCGGCGAGAACCACGCCGACGCCACCAGTCTCTCCGACGCGCTGGACAACGACTACCGACTGACCAGCGACATCGACGCCGCCGAGACCGAAAACTGGAACGGCGGCGATGGTTTCAATCCGATCGGAAACCTCAGTGATAAATTCGAGGGTACCTTCGACGGCGACGGGTACGTCGTTAACGATTTGTACATCGATCGGTCGGCGTTGGCGGCGGATGCGTACTACGTCGGTCTATTCGGGTATGCTGGCACTTCCTGTGGAGAGATCCGCGAGGTCGGCGTGGACGGCGGAGAAGTAAGTGGATATTCCGAAGTCGGCGGACTTGTCGGCCGCAATGTTTGTCCGATCGTCGATTCGTACGCGAACGTCACTGTCAACGGAAGCCATACGAGTACCGGTGGTTTGGTTGGGGCCGGTTATGCAGACATCACGGACTCACATGCGAACGGGACAGTTGATGGCGACACCTATGTGGGCGGACTGATCGGGCAGTGGGGAGCATCGAGTTCCACTATCTCAAACTCCTCTGCGACCGGTGACGTCAATGGATCGTCGAGCGTCGGAGGATTTGTCGGGTCCGCAAGCAAACCGATCGAGAAGTCCTACGCGACCGGCAACGTCACCGCGGCGGACGACGGGAACGCTAATGCCGGCGGATTCGCCGGACAAATAAGTAGCGGCTCTGCCGTCGTCGAAAAGTCCTATGCGACCGGTGACGTCGATACACCGGGAGACCGAGTGGGCGGATTTGTCGGGTATATGAAAGAGGGGTATTACGATAACGCCCCGACGCTCGACAGGGTGTACGCAGTCGGCCAGGTCAACGGCAGCAGTGACGTCGGTGGCGTGGTCGGAAACGACAGTTCGTCCAGCGACGCGACCACGAACGCCTACTGGGACATCGACACGACCAACCAATCCGACGGGGTCGGTACTGGCGGGGGCGACGTGACGGGATACAACACCTCCGAGATGCACGGGGCAAACGCCACCGACAACCTCGACGCACTTGCGTTCCCGGGGACCTGGCACGCCACCGACACCTATCCGGCCCTGGCCTGGCAGGACACCACCCCCTTCTACGGGGTGAACATCACCAGCACTGACTCGCCCATCGACGCCGGGACCAATCTGACTGTCACCGCCAATATCACCAACTGGGCCAGCGACGGCGCCGCCCAGACCGTCGCCCTCAACGACACGGACTTCTCGGACACCCAGCAAAACAGCACCTCCGTCACGCTGTCCAGCGGCGCAAGCCAGTCGGTCACCCTCTCCTGGAACACCACCGCCAGCGACGCCGGGACCGGCAACGTCACGATGGCCACCGCAAACGCCAGTGACGACAGCGAGGTCACCCTCAACGACGCGACCGCGCCCACGATCTCGAACGTCTCGCTGGCCGAGGACAGCGGCGACGTGAACGTCACCTTCGACGCCGACGAACAACTGGGCACCAGCGACGCCAACGTCACCGCCAACGTCACCGGCCCCAACGGCAAGACCTACTCCTTCAATCGCTCGGAGTTCTCCGAGAGCGGGAGTGGTCCCTACACCTACACGCTCTCTTCGACGCAGGCCTACGACGACGGCAACGGCAGCTACACGTTGAGTATCGACGACGCCGAGGACAGTGCCGGCAACAACGGCGGCAACGACGGCACTGGGAGTGGACTCTCGACCACCTACACCTACGGCACCGCCGTCGTCTCGACGGACCTGCGGTACATCTCCGGGCCCGCGACCAATCCCTCGAACGCCACCATTGGCTCGAACGTCACCCTCCAGACGACCCTCTCCGGGCAGGCCCTGAGCGTCGAGTTGTTCGTCGACGACAACACGCTCGGCCCCGGTGAAAAGCGCAATCTCTCGCGACCGGCCGTGGGCTTCACAGAGGAGACCACCGTCCAGTTGCTCCTCAACGTCAGCAACTACGACCCCGACGTCATGATGGGGCCGGCCAACGCGACAGCCTGGAACGTCAGCGGCACGGACGCGAACGGCCACCGCACCATCACGGTCACCCACCAGCCAACGCAGGTCCAGCGCAACTTCTCGGCCTCCTCGAACCCCTCGGCGTGGAGTTCCTCGAACCCCAGCTACGAACCGGGCTGGGAGCAGGCCGAGGTGGGCGTGCCCGCGCTGGTGTATCTCCAGACTTACCAGTTCCCCGGCGGGTCCTCGCTGGGGTCGTCCCTCGACGGCGCACGCCTGAACACGGACGCCCAGGCGTTCACCACACCCAAGCAGGGCCCCAACGGCGAGTTGCGCTTCGACGTGGCCGCGCCCCACTGCAAAGCCAGCGCCGCGAGTGACCCCAACGATCCGGCCCCGCCCGACAAGTGCAACCCCGAACACCGCAACACCGACGGCTTCTACGAGGCAGTCGTCCCCAGCGCCTACGTCTCCAACGCCTGGGGGTCGGTCTCGACGGGGGACATGGTGGTGTTGCGCAACGAGAGCGGCACCGTGACGCCCGTCGCGAACGCGTCGGTCTCCAAGCGACCCTCGGGTGCCCTGTTCGTCCAGGCGACGGGGATCAGCTACTCGCCACCCACGCTGGAGGTGGCCGAGGACACCACCGACCCGACCGCCGACGCCGGCTCCGACCAGACCGTCTCGACCGGCGAGTCGGCCACGCTGGACGGGTCGAGCTCCTCGGACAACACCGCCCTCGACACCTACGAGTGGGACACCGATGACGACGGCACCTACGAGAAATCGGGCGAGACGCCCACCCACACCTACGACAGCGCGGGCGACCGGACGGTCACGTTGCGGGTGACCGACGCCGCCGGCAACACCGACACCGATACCGTCACCATCACCGTCGAAGGGTCGGGCTCCTCGAACCCGGGCGGGGGTGGCGGCGGTGGCGGGACACCAGTCGACGAGGACGAAGAAGAGGAGACCACTGACGAGGCGGACGACAGCGAGCCCGAGCCGGTCGCCGAGGCCGAGCCCGACGTCACAGTCGAACGGGAGATGACCGACGAGAACCCGGAGACGTCGGCCGTCGAGGTGGGCTTCGAGGGGACGGCGACGGTCGAGCAGGTCCAACTCGAGGAGGCTGACGCCGGCGGCGCCGTCGAGGTGAGAGAGTACCACGAGCCGCCGGAATCCGTGAAAGCGGAAGTGAGCGAGCAGATGGATTCCGACGCCGGCACGGGGAGTGACACCGACGCCGCGTCGGGAGGAAACCCGTCGGTGGTGGCGGCGGCAGAGATCTCCCCACCCGACGAGGCCGAGACGTCCTCCGCCACGGTCGAACTGTCGGTCGACCGCGACGAGGTGACCGATCCCGAGAACCTCGTCGTCACACACCGGGACGACCAGGGCCACTGGGAGCGCCTGGAGACCAGCGTCGCGGCAGTCACCGACGAACAAGTGCGGGTGACGGGCCACACCGAGTCGTTCTCGCTGTTCGCCGTCGTCGAGGAGTCCCCCGAGTCGACGCCCACGCCGACACCGACCGCGACGCCGCGAGCGACGCCCACACCCGCGGCCACGCCCGAGTCGACGACGCCACAGGGAGAGGCCGAGGAGACCGAAATCGTGGTCGAGACGCCGACGCCGACGCCCGTGGCGACACAGACGCCGTCACCCCAAGCAGATGGGGGCTCGATGGCCGAGAAGCTACCCGTGGACCCGACGGTGCTGATCGTCGTTGCCGTCATCCTCGTGCAGGTCCTGGGTGCGCTGGCCGTCCGGCGGATGCGGTGACGCGCACCGGGCTACAGGGTCGCCTCAATGGCCGTCTGTCTGGTCCGCCGGTCGTGGGCTCCTCCGCCAGGTCGGGCCCAAAGCGGACCGGCGTGTCCGGGACGCCTACCCGACGGATGCGCCCGTCGAGAGCCTCCAGCGTCTCTACGACACGCGTCACGTCGTGGGGTCGATCCGGTACCGGCGCACGGCCACCGACTTAGTCGTGGGAGTGGTCGTGGCCGTCCCCGGGGAAGTCGCTGCCGCCGGCGACGAGGGCGTCGTGG
>CAZUWC010000203.1:0-4311 GCA_964623935.1 uncultured Halobacteriales archaeon | reverse complement strand
CCGAACGCCAGGAACGCGAACAGGAAGAGGAGGCCGCCCGCGAGGAGGCCGAGGAGATCTACCAGAAGTTCAAGGAAGGCGAGACGCTGGACACCGAGGACCTGATGAAACTCCAGAAGACGGGGCTGCTGTAGTCGACTCTCTTTTTAGTCTCGGACGGTTGCCGGTTCGATCCGGTCAAGGAGATGTCTCGCCGCGTCGGTGTCGTGGTCTGCATACAGTACACCCGTGTCCACCATGACGGTCATCCGTAGAGCACCTCGTCAATATCCTCCTCGTCGGTTTCGACGCCAGAGCTGAACCGCCCCTCTCGCATCTGGTCTTTCTCGTCTTCCGAGAGTGGTACCGTCGAGTCGCGAAACGAGTCGATCACTGCCTCGCGCGACTCGTAGGCGTCGTCGATGAGGCGTGTGAGTAATTCCTGCTGTGTGACTTTTTTTCCGGCCCGGAGTCTGATCTCCGCTTGCAACTCTTCGAGCCGCGTTTTCACATCCTCGTCGACCTCGATTGTCGTCATGTTTCCCGGTTACTACCGAGACCGAATAAAACTCGTTGACCGCAGCGCAGACGAATCGGCGGTCTTTTGGCCCGCATGGCAGTAGCGAGGGTATGAGCCACGAGCCACTGCCCACGGAGGAGCCGGCGGTCGTGACGGTGGGGTTGCCCTACGCCAACGGGGACCTCCACGTCGGCCACCTCCGGGGGTACGTCAGCGGCGACCTCTACGCGCGGGCGCTCCGGCGCGTCGGCCAGGAGACCGCCTTCGTCTGCGGGTCCGACATGCACGGGACGCCCATCGCCGTCAACGCCGCCCAGGAGGGCGTCGACCCCGAGGAGTTCGCCCTGGAGTACCACGAGCAGTACGAGGAGACGTTCCCCCGGTTCAACGTGGAGTTCGACAACTACGGGCACACCCACGACGAGACCAACACCGAACTCACCCGCGAGTTCGTCCGGACCTGGATCGACGAGGGCCACGTCTTCGAGAAGGAGATCCAGGTGGCCTACGATCCCGACGCCGACCAGTGGCTGCCCGACCGCATGGTCGAGGGGACCTGCCCCTACTGCGGGGAGTTCGCCCGCGGCGACGAGTGCGACGAGGGGTGTCAGCGCCACCTCGAACCCGGCGAGATCGAGGACCCCGTCAGCACCATCACCGGCAACGCCGCCGAGTACCGCGCCCGCGAACACGAATTTCTCCGGCTCTCGGACTTCCAGGCGTACCTCCAGGAGTTCATCGACCGCCTCGACGGTACGGAGAACGCCCGCAACCAGCCCCGCGAGTGGATCGAGGGCGACCTGCAGGACCTGTGTATCACCCGCGATATGGACTGGGGGATCGACTATCCCGCTCGGGAGGACGAGGGGGGAACGACGGAGGAGGGCACCGACCTCGTCCTGTACGTCTGGGTCGACGCGCCAATCGAGTACGTCGCCTCGACGAAACAGTACAGCGAACGCGTCGGGACCGACGAGTACGACTGGGAGGCCGTCTGGAAGGTCGACGGCGAGGCCCGCCCCGGAACCGGGTGGGACGAGGAGTGGACCGACACGGGCGAGATCGTCCACGTCATCGGCCGGGACATCATCCAGCACCACACCGTCTTCTGGCCGGCGATGCTCCGGGGCGCGGGCTACAACGAACCCCGGGCGGTGCTGGCGACGGGATTCGTCGGCATCGACGGCAAGGCCCTCTCGACCTCGCGCAACCGCGCCGTCTGGGCCGAGGAGTTCCTCGAGACCGGATTCCACCCCGACCTGTTCCGGTACTACATCACGACGGGGTCGGGCCTGGAGAACGACGTCGACTTCTCGTGGGACCGCTTCGCCGAGCGTGTCAACGGCGAACTCGTCGGGACGCTGGGGAACTTCTGTTACCGGGCGCTGCTGTTCGCGGGTCGCAACTACGGCGGCACACCCGACGCGGCGGTCAGCGACGAGATCCGCGGCGAAATCGAGGACGCGGTCGACGCGTTCGAGGACGCGGTCGCGAACTACGACGTCCGCGAACTGGGCGACGTCGCGGTCGACCTCGCGAGCGTCGGCAACGAGTACATCCAGCGCAACGAACCCTGGAATCTCGTCGAGGACGACCCCGACCGGGCGGCACGGGTCATCCGCGACTGCGTGCAGGTGACCAAAGCCTGCGCGGTGCTCGCACAGCCCGTGATGCCCGAGAAGGCCGACCAGCTGTGGGACCAGCTCGGCGAAGACGGCCCCGTCGCCGACGCCTCGCTGGACGAGGCGCTGGAGGCACCGCCCGCGGACTTCGACGACCCCGACGAACTGTTCGAGCAGGTCGAGGACGACCACGTCGCGGAGCTGAACGAGACTCTCCGGGAACGCGTGGCCGCCGCCAGCGAGGACGACGAGGGCGCGGACGAGGGGAGCGAGAGCGAAGATGCTACCCCGGACCTCGAACCGCTCGTCGAGGACCGGGTCGGGTTCGAGGCGTTCCAGGAACTGGACATCCGCGTGGGCGAGGTCCTGGCGGCCGACCCCATCGAGGAGTCGGACAACCTGATGCGCCTGGAGGTCGACATCGGCGTCGAGACCCGGCAGGTGATCGCGGGCATCCAGGGGTTGCACGACCCGACCGACGTCCGCGGAAAGCGGTGTGTCCTGCTCGCGAACCTCGAAAAGGCAGAGCTGTTCGGCCACGAGTCCGACGGGATGGTACTCGCGGCGGGCGAGGAAGCCGACCTGTTGACGACACACGGCGACGCCGACCCGGGGACGAAAGTCCGGTGAGGCGGTCGCAACCGCTATCCGGTCCCGTTCCGTAAGCCCGCCCATGAGTGCACTCGCGGAGCGGGACTGGCGGCTGATCCGCGAGGAGGCCCGTCCCGGCCCGATGAACATGGCGCTCGACGAGATCGCCGCCGGGACGGCGGCCGACGGCGGGCCGCGGACCCTCCGCGTCTACCGGTGGGACCCCAGCACGCTCTCGCTGGGCTACCACCAGGACCCCGGAACCATCGACTGGGCGTACTGCGAGCGCGAGGACATCACGGTCACCCGGCGGCCGACGGGCGGCGGCGCAATCTACCACGACAACTTCGGTGACATCTCCTACTCCATCGTCGCGCCGGCCGCGGAGTTGCCGGGCGACCTGATGGACAGCTACGCCCTGCTCTGTGAGCCGCTGTTCGACGCCCTCGAACGACTCGGCGTCGATGCCGCCTACGCCGAGGAGGAGCGGCCGGCGGTCCACCAGCCGGCCTGTTATCTGCGGGAACTCCACCCCGCACACGACGTGGTGGCCGGCGACGGCCGCAAGATCAGCGGGAACGCACAGTACCGCCAGCGCGACAGCGTCATCCAGCACGGTTCGATCACCTTCGCCCGGGCGACCGAACGCCACCTCTCGACGTTCGCCGATCCGCCCGGCCCCGAGGCCTTCCGCGACCGTGTCACCTCGGTCCGCGAACAGGCTGGCGTCGACCGCGAGGAAGCCGTCGAGGTGCTGGAGGCCGCACTGGGCGAGTGGGTCGATGCCGACGAAGGAAACTGGACGGACGCGGAACTCGACCGGGCACGCGAGCGCGCCGAGCGGAAGTACGCCAGCGAGGCGTGGACCCGCGAGCGAACGGAACAACGGACCTAAGCGCCCCCGTCCCCGACGCGGGAGCATGACACTCAGAGTCGGCGCACACGCCTCGATCGCCGGCGGCGTCCACAACGCCGTCGACGAACAGCGCGACTTCGGGGGCAACTGCGGACAGATCTTCTCACACTCCCCGCAGGTCTGGCAGGAGCCGGACCTCGAGACGGACAACGCCGAACAGTTCCGCGAGGAGTCTGCCGGACGGGACATCGGCCCGTGGGTTATCCACGCCTCCTACCTCGTCAACCTCGCGACGCCCAAGGAGGGCCTCCGCGAGAAGTCCATCCGGAGCCTCCAGGAGGAAGTCGACGCCGCCGCGACGCTCGGCGTCGAGTACGTGAACACCCACCTCGGTGCGCACACGGGCGCGGGTGTGGAGTCCGGACTGGCGAACGCCGCGAGCGCGCTGGACGAACTCGACGTGCCCGAGGGCGTGACCGTCCTCGTCGAGTCCGACGCGGGCAGCGGCACCAAACTCGGCGGCGAGTTCGACCACCTCGCGACGGTGCTGGCCGAGTCCGACCGGGACCTCGAGGTCTGCCTGGACACCGCCCACATGTTCGCGGCGGGCTACGACCTCTCGACGCCCGAAGCGGTGGAGGAGACGCTCGCCGAGTTCGACGAGGTGGTCGGCCTCGAAGACCTCGCCTGCGTCCACCTCAACGACTCCAAACACGAGTGTGGCACCAACAAGGACGAACACG
>CAZUWC010000202.1:0-4315 GCA_964623935.1 uncultured Halobacteriales archaeon | reverse complement strand
TATACCCGGCAGTATGATCCGACTTACTGGGTCTCCGCCGCGACCGCCGACTCGACGACCGCCACGACGGCCGCCACGATTTCCTCGACGGACTCGCTCTCGGCGTAGACGCGCACGTAGGGTTCAGTCCCGCTGGGACGGACGAGCACCCACCCGCCGCCGGGGAGTTCGAGCCGGACGCCGTGTTCCGTCTCGACGGTCGCCTCGGGGAAGGTCTCGGGCAGGTCGGTCTCCAGTCGGGCCATGACGGCCGTTTTCGCGTCGTCCGGACAGCCCACGTCGTCCTTCCGGTAGGGTCGCTCGGTGACGGGGTCCCGTAGCGCCGACAGCCCCTCGCCGGCGACGAGGCGGGTGAACACCGCCGCCGAGGCCACGCCGTCGATCCACCCCCCGAAGGCGGTGTGGATGTGCTTCCAGGGTTCGGCCGCGAAGGCCACCTCGGTCCCGTCGTCGCCGGCCTCGCGGGCCGCGGCGATACCCTCGTGGAGCGCCCCGAGCCGGACGCGTTCGACCCGTCCGCCGGCGGCGCGGACCCGCTCGTCGATGCGCGCCGAGGCGTTGGGCGTCGTCACCACCACGGGGTCGCTGGCATCGCTCGCGCGGGTGTAGTGTTCCGCGAGGATCGCGAGGACGGTGTCCTCGTGGACCACCTCGCCGTCGCCGTCGACCACGACGACGCGGTCGGCGTCCCCGTCGTGGGCGATACCGAGGTCAACCCCGCCGGTGCGCTGGCCGTCGCCCGCGACGAACGCCCGCAGGTCCGCGAGCGTCTCGGGGGTCGGTTTGCTCTCGCGGGCGCTGAAGTGGCCGTCGACGTTGGCGTTGAGCGCGCGGACGTCCGCGCCGAGGCTCGCGAGCACCTGTGGCGTCGCGAGACCCGCCATCCCCGTCCCGCAGTCGACCGCGACCGTCAGCCCCTCGGGGGAGCCACCGTGTCCCGCGGCGAAGTCGACGACGGCCTCGCGGTAGGCCGGGAGGGGGTCCGCGCGGACGTCCTCGCCCCACGCGTCCCACCCGGCGGTCTCGGTCCCGTCGTCGACGCGCGCTTCGAGGCCCCGTTCGGCGTCGCGGTCGTACTCGACGCCGTCGACGAAAACCTTGATGCCGTTATCCGGCGGCGGGTTGTGGCTGGCGGTGAGCATGACCCCCCGGCGGCCCTGCGAGGCGAACGCCAGCGCCGGCGTCGGGACCGTCCCCGCGCGCTCGACGGCGGTGCCGGCGCTCTCGAGGCCGGCGACGACGGCGTTTTCGAGTGCCGGGCCCGTGACACGGCCGTCGCGCCCGACGACGAACTCCCCGCCGTCCCTCCCCGCGGCCTGCCCGACGGCCAGCGCGAGGGCCGGCGTCACCTCCTCGACTGGACCCCGGATGCCGGCCGTCCCGAACAGTTCCATGTGCGGGCCTTTCGCGTCCCCGATAAAATAGCTGCGGCTCTCCGGCCGGCTACGTCGCCTCCGGGTCGGTCGCGTCCCTGACCGCCTCCTCGACGGTTTCGGTCATCTCCTTCGAAACCGCTTCCTCGACCGTTTCGGCGACGTCCTCGGAGACGGTTTCCTCGACGGCCGCGACCTCCTCGGAGACGGCGTCCCCGACGGTTTCGGTCATCTCCTCGGAGACGGCCGCGGTGACTTCCGCCTCGACCTGCTGGGCGACTTCGCGGGTCATCCACTCGGGGTCGTAGCGGGCCATCTTCCAGACGACGTGGGTCGCGTACGCGAGGAAGACGCCGACGCCGAACGCGACACCGACGCGGGTGCCGACGACCACCATCAGGACGATGGCGGCGAGTATCAACACGCCGTACGCGAGGTCGACCAGCGAGTCGACGCGTGCCGGGTTCATACCCCCACCAGGGGGGACAGCCCCAAAAACTAGACGTCTAGTTCGTCGAGGTCGTACTCGGAGATCTCGACGCCCTCGCCCGTGACGTCGGCGATGAACACGCCGTTGCCCGACCCGGTGTCGCGCTCGGCGGCGGCCTTGACGCCGGCGGCGGCGACCTGCTGGGCCTCCTCGTTGGTCATGCCCGCCTCGTAGCGGTCCTCCAGTGTGCCGTAGGCGACGGTGAGGCCCGACCCGGTGACGGTGTAGTCGTCCTCCATGACGCCCCCGGCGGGGTCGATGCTGTAGATGTGCGACCCCTCGTCGTCGACGCCCCCGAGGATGGGGTTGATGGCCAGGAACGGGCCCCCGCGGGCGAAGTTGCCCGCCAGCGTCGAGAGGGCCTGCATGCTCATGTGCTCGCCCCGGCGGGCCTCGTAGAGGTTGACCTCGGCTTTCATCGTCCGGATAAAGGACTGTGCGCCCCCGACCGACCCGACGAGGGTGAGCGCCGCAGTCGGGTGGATCTGTTCGACCTTCTGGACGTTCTTGTTCGAGACGAAGCGGCCCCCGAGGCTGGCCCGTTTGTCCGTCGCGATGACGGCGCCCTCCTCGGTGGCGATGCCGATGGTCGTCGTCCCGGTCTTGGCGACCGTCTCGTCGTCGTGGCCCGCGGTCCCCTCGGGCAACGAACCGAGTTCAGGTTCGTAGGGGTCGTCGTGGAGCCGTCCCGACAGGCCGTGTGCGTCTCCGCCGAAGTCGGACGTTGGGTCCTGCATTACCCCGATATACTGGATGGTCACGTAAAAAAGGACTCGTTCGGGTCCCCCAGCGCGGCTACGAGGAGGCCTGCTCGTATTTCTCCCCGAGGCGTTCGACGGCCCGGTGGACCGGTAGCCGCAGGCCGACGACGCGGCGCGCGACCATTGCGAGGGGCAACGCGACGATGCCCACGAACAGGGTCAGCTGGTACAACACGAGCAGGGTTGCACGGTAGGCGCGTTCCATCGTACGTCGGCAGTTCCTCGGCGACCGGACGTATATAAATCTTTCCCGCCATTTCTCACGATTTATCATCGCGAACTCGGCTTCGGGGCGCTCACATCTTGCGGTTTTCTCGCAACCGCGTCGCAGGTGGCGACGGACGATAGCGGTCCCGCCACATATGTAATCGGACTGTTGGCGAGGCCCGTCGTTCGCATAAGTTATGCGCGTAATAACGGTGACGTGCGCGCTCCCGGACCGGGGCCCGCGCGGCGACCGGACGCGCTGGCGGCGAATCAAAAGACCCGAATAGCGTCCGTCGCAGATGTCAGGTATGAACTACCGAGTCGTACTCGAGGCGGCGTGGCTGGTCCACGACGTGGGAAACGTCGACGACGCCATCGGGGTGGCGGTCAGCGAGGCGGGCAAGCGCCTGAACGCGAAGGAGATGGACTACGTCGAGGTCGACGTCGGGTTCACCGACTGCCCGGCCTGCGGGGAGCCGTTCGACTCGGCGTTCGTCGCCGCCGACACCGCGCTGGTGGGCCTGATGCTCGAGATGAAGGTGTTCAACGCAGAGAGCACCGAACACGCCCAGCGCATCGCCAAAAGCGACATCGGCGGCGCGCTCCGGGACGTCCCGCTGAAGGTGGTCGACACCGTCGAGATGGCCGACGAGACGGAAAACGGCGAGTGAGCGCCGCGATTCGAGCGCGTTCTCGTCGACAGTATCAGGTCGCGCTCGTCGTCCCACTCGCGGATGAATGCGTCACTGTCGCTGTTGGGCTCGATGGATACATTCGTGAATCCGGCTTCATACTGTCGGGTATAAGCCCGTGAGCAGTTTCGCCCCACCCGGGGCGCGAAATCGCTCACGAAGTTATAGCCGACAGTATCAGTCATGTGCCTGTGTTCTCGTGTCGTCCAAGACGCTGAGGAGTCGTTCTGCACGCGCCGTTGCAGCATAGTATCGCCATCGGCCGTCTTTTCGGCGTTCGACTAATCCGGCGCTGAAAAGCCGTGAGAGTGCCTGACTGACTGCACCCTGACTCACCCCGAGTGCAGGTTCGATCTCACAGACACAGACCTCCCCGTCGGCTGCTGCGATGAGTCGCAACGCTTCGTACCTGGTATCGTTCCCGAGGGTCGCAAGCGTCTCAACGTCAGTCGCCACGTCCGTGTCCGTCAGTGAGTGCGAATCGTCGCTCGAACAACAATCGGCTCCCTGTCGGTCCCGGGCAGAGGAGGGCGGACGATCTGTCTGTTCACCGGTCATCTTAGTATTTGCTAATATTAGCGTATACTAATATAAAGCTTCGGTTGACAATCGATTGTGATGAATCCCGGAGTCTCGAGTAAGTGAGACGCCTGCTCTCGGGGATGGGGCAGCGTTTGCTTCCGGTTCGGCACGGGTAACCTGGTTTAGTATAAACTGCCTGAAACATTTTTACCCCCATTCTGTATCTCGACGTGCAACGATGTCACTGACCGACTCCCGGCACGCGAATGT
>CAZUWC010000201.1:0-4319 GCA_964623935.1 uncultured Halobacteriales archaeon | reverse complement strand
CGGCGACGTCGGGGTCCTCGCGGGGGACGAGCGTGTCCAGCATCTCGACGATGGTCACGTCAGTCCCCAGCGACTCGAAGAAGTAGCCCAGTTCCACGGCGATGTAGCCGCCGCCGAGGATCACGAGCGAGTCGGGCTGGTCGCGCCGGTACAGCGCCTCGTCGCTGGTCATGTACTCGACCTCGTCGAGGCCGTCGATGGGCGGGACGAGGGGGCGAGAACCCGCGGCGACGACCACCCTGTCGGCGCTCACCTCCTCGCCGTCGACGGCGACGGTCCGCTCGTCGACGAACGTGCCCTCCTCGCTGTACATCGTCAGGTGGTCTTTCTCCGCGTAGCTCTCCGCCATCCCCTCGGCCAGGGGCGAGAGCGTCTCGTCCATGTCGTCGATGATGGCCGCGTAGTCGACGTCCCCGAGGCTCGCGTCGAGGAAGAACTTCCCGGCCTCGCGGACGTGGTTCGCTGCCGTCGCCGCCTGGATGAGCATCTTCGAGGGGTTACAGCCACGGTTGAGACAGGTCCCACCAAGGGGCCCCTTCTCGACCAGTGCCGTCTCCAGTCCCGCGTCGGCCGCCGCGGCGGCCACGTTGTTGCCGGTGCCCCCGCCGAACACGAGCACGTCGTAGTGAGCCATCTACGGTTCCTCCTGTGCCCGGCCGTACTCGATTCCCCAGTGGAGGAGCGCCGACACGAGCGGTTCGAGCGCCCGGCCGCGTTCAGTCAGCGAGTACTCCACGCGGACCGGCCGCTCGCTGACGATCCGCCGGTCGACGATTCCGTTTTCCTCGAGCGTGGTCAGACTCTCCGAGAGCATCTTCGAGGAGACGCCGACGAGTTCGTCTTTCAGCGCACTGAACCCCATCGGGCCCCCGTCCAGCAGGTGATACACGATCCGGACGTGCCACTTCCGGCAGAGAACGTCCTGCGTGACGTCGAACACCTCGCTGGGGTCGGCAAACCGTGGCGTCTCGACCATCTCCGCCGAGTGGCTCGACGGCATCGCAGTTGATTCTGAACTCATGCGTACCTGAACGGACGCCACGGGGATTACTCAAAGTAACAGGGGCCCCCACGCGACGCTCACGACCGCGATAGATTTATAGGCATTCCGTTCCCCCGGAACGATCGAAATCACTCGAAGTACGACAGTACCTGGCCTTTCGTCTCGGTGAAGGCGTCGGCGGTGCGGTCCCGTGGACGCTCGCTCTCGACGGCAACGATGTCGAGGACGGCACCGGGGCCGTCGGAGAGGACCACGATCCGGTCCGAGAGATACACTGCCTCGTCGATATCGTGGGTCACGAAGAGAATCGTTTTGCCAGTCTCCTCCCAGATGTCGAGCAGTTCGCGGTGGAGTGTGGCTTTCGTCCGCGCGTCCACAGAACCGAACGGTTCGTCCATGAGCAAAATCGGCGGGTCCACCGCGAGCGCGCGAGCGATGCCGACTCGCTGGCGTTGCCCACCAGACAGCTCCCGCGGGTAGGCCGCGGCCTTCTCGCTGAGTCCGACCAGGTCGAGACAGTACCGGATACGCTCGTCTTTCGTCGTTCCCTCGGGTGGGCCGACCTCTTCGAGTCCGTATGCGACGTTCTTGGCGACGGTACGCCACGGAAAGAGCGCGTCGTCTTGGAACACCATGCCCCGGTCGGGACCCGGCTCGGACACGGGGGAGTCGTCGACGCGGGCCGTGCCGCCGGTGGGAGACTCCAGTCCGGCGATGATGCGGAACAGCGTCGATTTGCCCGACCCCGATGGCCCGACGAGCGAGACGAACTCGCCGCGGCCGACATCGAACCGGACGCCACGGAGGGCTTCGACCTGCCCGCGGTCGGTCTCGAAGGTTTTCGAGACGTCGTCGACGGCGATCTGCGGGACGTCACGTGTCTCGGCCTCGGCAGGGCGGGACTCCGCGGTGGTGGGGTAGTCACTCGACATCGGTCTCACCGCCAGGCCAGCATCCGTGTCTCGCCGACTTTGATCAGGCGATCCGAGATCAGAAAGAGGACGCCGATCACCAGCATGTACGCGATGACGACCTCCATCCGGAGGAAGTTGGCGGCGTCCCAGAGGTGTTTCCCGAGGCCGGGCACGCCCAGCAGTTCGGCGGCTACCATGACCATCCACGCTTGCCCGGCGGCCGTCCGGAACCCGGTGAACAGTTCGGGCGTCGCCGAGGGCAGGACGACTTTCCGGATGAGCCCCAGGTCTGACTTGGTTCCCAGCGACTGTGCGACCTCGATGTGTTGCTGGTCGACGCCCCGGACGCCACCCTCGGCGGCATAGTAGTTGATCCAGAACGCGACGATCGCGATGATGAACGCCGCTCCACGGTCGTTGAGCCCGAACCAGATGATCGCGAAGGGGATCCAGGCCAGCGGCGGGACCGGCCGGAGGACGCTCGCGACCGTCCCGACAGTTGTCTCGACGGTCTCCGACCAGCCGACGGCGACACCGACTGCCATCCCGAGGGCCGACCCGACCACCAGTCCGGGCAGGTAGTGGCGGACACTCTGGCCGATCAGTTCGAACACCTGCCCGGACGCGACGTCGGACGCGAGGACGGCCGCGACCGCTGGTGGGCGCGGAAGGAGCGTTCGGGGGGTGACGAGTGCGAGGCTCCACCAGAGAGCGACGAAGCCGGCTAGCGCGCCAATCTGCAGGAGAATCTCCCGTCCGTGCCGGAGGTCGAACCCGTCGCCCGTCGGGTACGAGAGGACGTCGGTCCCGGGACCCGCACTGGTGTCCGTGTCGGCGTCGGCCCTACCCACCATCACTCACCTCGTCGTAGAAGGAGTGGTCGAAGACGTCCCCCTCGGCCAGGTCCTGGTCCACCGACCCCAGCTGCTGGTGGAAGTCGTTGTACAACAGGGACTTCTCGACGACCCGGTGAGGGTTCGAGATGAAATTCGAGGCGGGCGAGTCGATAGCCTGCGTGGCGACGTCGGGCGGGAGCACGTCGGTTCCGACCACTTCGCTGGCCATCTCGGCTGCCGACTGGCGGCTCTCGTGGATGAACGCCGTGGCCCGGATGTGGGTTTCGACCAGTTGCCGGACGAGGTCGGGGTTGTCGTCGACAAGCGCCTGTGATGGCTGCAGGACGGCACCTGGCTGGCCGGGCATGATCTCTCCCGCGAAGAGGAACGGCTCCATGTCGCTGTCGGGGTTGTTCTGCAGGAGTGTCGGGACGGGCTCGATCGCGCTACCCGCATCTGCCTTCCCCGCCGAAAGCGTCGACTGCAGTGCGCTGGGGCTCTGGCCCGCAATCTCGACCACGTCGAGGTCCAGCCCCAGCCGTTCGGTGATCCAGAACCGGAGGAAGACGTCGGGTGTCGACCCCGCGGGCAGGGTTGCGAACCGGGGTTTGCGGCCCTTGTCCTCACGGAACCGGGCGAATGCGTCGGGGCCGTGCTGGGTCCAGTACGTGCGCCACTCCTGGCTGCCGACCATCACGTTCGGTTCGAGAACGTTCGCGGCGACGACTTTCGAGGCGACGCCATTGGCGATCGCAACCAGTCCAGGGCTGATTCCCACGTAGGCGAGATCGAGTTCGCCCGAGGCGTAGGCCTGCACCAGCGGCGGCCCGCCGCCGAAGGTCTCCACCTCGATATCCGGTCCCAGGTCGTCGAACCACCCCTGTTGGTCGATTACGAAATGCTGCATCATCGGGAAGACGTTGAGTGTGCCCAGCGTCAGCGTCTCCGGGCTGTCGCTCCCGGAGGTGCCGGTACATCCTGCCAGTCCGACCGGCACGCTCGCGAGTGTGGCACCACCAGCGCGAAGCACTGCCCGCCGGGAGAACGGTCGCTCTGTCATCCCCTGAATCAGGGTCGTTCGCGTCAAAAGCGGCTCCATGTTGACAGCATTTTCTGATACCGGTGACAGACGGCGCTGTCCGTATAGTGATTGCTGTAAGTCATTGCCGGATCGACCGAACGCTGTCGTGCGGTCGTACCGGTAAACAGTTACAGCAATCACTATACCAGTCGCACGACGGCCGGAGAGCAACGGTCTCCCGGCACGGTCGCTCCGGAGAGTCCGTCAGCGGTACGCGCAAAAACCGCCGGGTGTCAGGTATAGGGATGTTCAGAAGCGTTTTCGAGGTCGACCGAGTGCCGAAACAGCCGAATGTGTCGTCGACGACGCAGTCTACCGGCGGAGCGCGACCGGTGGTGGCGACGCGAAGGTCCTCCGGCACGACGACATCCCGACAGTGGAGTTCGGGTTCGGGTCCCAGTCTGCCCACGGCACCGACGAGTACACGACGACCGACGCGCTGACCCGGAACGTGACGGCGTACGCCCTCCTTCCGTACACGTATC
>CAZUWC010000200.1:0-4377 GCA_964623935.1 uncultured Halobacteriales archaeon | reverse complement strand
GGCGCGTAGTAGTACTCGCCCTCGGATTTCTGCTTGCGGTCGAGCTGGCTGCCGGGTTTGTTGATCCGCGGGCGCGAGGTGCGCTCGTCGCGCCGGAACGTCACCTCGAGGTTCGAGAGGAACTCGTTCATCCCCTCGCGCATTCCCTGCGGGGGCGCGGCGTGGCCGTGCTCGGCAGGTTCGCCGTCGAAGACGAGCAGGCGGTCCGCGAGCAGGTCGATCATGTAGATGTCGTGGTCGATGACCAGCGCCGTCGCGTCCTCCTTCTCGGCGTACCGCCGGATGGCCGAGGTGGCGAGCACCCGCTGTTCGACGTCGAGGTGCGCGGAGGGTTCGTCCAGCAGGTAGAGGTCGGCGTCCTCCGAGAGACAGGCGGCGATGGCCACGCGCTGGCGCTCGCCCCCGGAGAGGTCGGTGAGGTTCTGCTCGAGGATCCGCTCCAGCTGGAGGGGCCCTGCGATCTCCGTGTTCCAGTAGGAGGTCCCGAAGTCGTCGGTGATCGAGGAGAGGAACGCGTCGACGCGAATCGGCTGGTCGATTTCGATGTACTGGGGCTTGTACGCGATATCGAGCGACTCGCTGACGTCCCCCTCGTCGGGGTCGAGACGGCCCGCGAGCAACTTGGCGAAGGTCGACTTCCCGATACCGTTCGGCCCGACGACGCCGAGCACCTCGTTTTCCCGGATGGCGCCGGCCTCGACCTCCAGCGTGAACTCGCCCTCGCCGTAACTCTTGGTCATGCGGGGATACTCGACGACGACGTCCCCGCCGGTGTGTGGCCGGGGTGCGTGTTCCTCGAACTCGATTGCCGTCTGGCGGATGCGCATGTTCTCGTTGTCGAGATAGCCCGTGAGGTACTCGTTGACGCCGTTCTTGACAGACTTGGGGTCGGTGATGACGCCGAAGGCGCCGGGTTCGCCGTAGGCGACGTGCAGCGAGTCGGCGAGCAGATCGAGGATCGCGAGGTCGTGTTCGACGACGAGCATCGACCGTCCCTCGGTGTCCGCCAGGTCACGCACCAGGCGTGCGGCGGTCATCCGCTGGCTGATGTCGAGGTAGGGCGTGATCTCGTCGAGAAAGTAGAAGTCGGCGTCCCGGGCCAGCGTCGCCGCCAGCGCCACCCGCTGGAGTTCGCCCCCCGAGAGTGTGTCGATGGGCTGGGTGAGGACGGGTCCGATGTCGAGGCGGTCGACGATGTCCTCGAGTGCCCCCCGCTCGTCCGTCCGTTCGAGCAGATCGCGTGTCGACCCGTCGAACTGGTCGGGAATGCCGTCGACGTACTGCGGCTTGCGCGCGACCGTCACCTCGCCCTCGCGCATCGCCTCGAGGTAGTCCTGGAGGGCGGTCCCGCGGTAGGCCGCAAGCACCTCCTCCCAGTCGGGGTCCGCCCCGATCAACCCGAGGTTGGGCGCGAGTTCGTCGGCCAGAATGTGGACGGCGGTTGTCTTCCCGATGCCGTTGGGGCCGAGGATGCCCGTCACACGGCCCTCCCGGGGTGCGGGCAGGCCATAGAGGGCGAAGGCGTTCTCGCCGTAGCGGTGGATGGGGTCGTCGTCGAGTTCCTGCGGGAGGTTGATGATCCGGATAGCGTCGAAGGGGCACTTCTCGACGCAGATGCCACAGGACTCGCCCAGGCAGATCTCCTCGGAGATCCACACCTGGTCGTCGGTCCCCTGGTAGGGTTCGTCCGCCTCGAAGACCTCGCCCCGGCGGACGATACACTCCTTGCCCGTCCGGTTGGGGGGACAGAAGTTGACACACTCGTAGTTACAGCGGTCGGGCTGGCACCTGTCGAGGTCGACGACTGCGATGCTGTCCTCGGCCATCTTAGAAGGCGCCGGTCGTCAACAGGAGTCCCCAGGACATGAACCAGAGGACGCCAGTCATGAACGCTACGTAGAGGTAGTCTTTCTTCCCGAAGTCCTCGACGTCGATGCCGACCAGTCTGTAGAGGGGGAACTGGACGCCGACCGCCCCGGCAAAGAGTGCCAGCCCGATGGTGTCCTGCGGGCCCGAGCCGACCACCGCCGAGCCGACGCCCGCGAGCAGGCCCAGAATCGTCGCCGTGGTCGTGACTGTCACCCCCCGGAGGTGCGGACTGAAGCGCTCGCCCGTGTCGGTTGCCATGTGTGCCAGTGGACGTCGCGTCCCCAAAAGGGGTTCGTTCCACACAGGGGGCTCGCCGGTCCGAACGCGGGAAAAGCGGGGGAGACAGCCATGGGTGGGGCCGCTCCCCCAGTGCCAGGAGCGGTGTCTGGCACGGTCCGGGTGCGCGGCGCGAGACACGTACCCGATGCACGGGTCGGCCCGTGCGTCTAGTCGTATGAGTTTATGGATAAAAAAGCCTTGTATAGTTTTAGCCGATTTTACGCCCGACGGCGTGAGCGACCGAATCAGCCACTCTCTCCCGGTTTTTCCGGATTCCGGTCGACCCTGACGCGGCCGTCGTCGGTCGCGAGTGCCACCCCCAGTTCACGGAGGCACGCGGCGGTCTCGCCGGTCCCGTGAACGAGCACTTCGGCGAGATCCGAGGGGTCGTCGACGTCGACCGCGAGACGGAAGGAGTCGACGGTCCGCACCCAGGCACCGACCGTCCCGGCAACCTCGCAGTGGTCGCGGTAGGAGACGCCGTGGTAGTCGACGCGGAAGTCGGGGTGGCGCGCGACCAGCGCGTTCGTGCCGCCGCCGAGGCCGGGCGCGAGCACGACCTCACCCTCGGCTTCCAGGAGTCGCTCGATGGACGCCGTGGTCGCGAGCGCCAGGTCCGCCATCACGACCGCGAGTGGACCGTCTGTGGCCGAGAGTGCGGCGTTGACCGCGGGCGTGAGCGGGCGGTCGTCGACAGTGACAGGGGCGTCGACGTCGACGTCGTCGGTCGCGAGCACCGTCGGATCAGTCTCGGCAGGCAGTGCCCCCAGGACGTCCCCGAGCATGGCGCGCGCGACGGCGCGGCGCTCGTCGGCCGACAGGAAGGGGCCCAGACGCGTCTTCGGGTCGCGGGCGTCGTACGGGACCAGGACGTCCATCGGCGAAGCTACTGGAGTTTGTAGTCGCTCTGTTGTTGCGAGCGGTAGTAGAGCCCGCCCACGACCAGGAGGACCAGCACCGCCGCGCCGCCAGCGATGGGAATCAGCGGGAGGCCGCCGGAGGCCTGTTCTGCGGTCTCCTGTGCCTGCTCGGCGTTGGAGATGGCGCGCTCGAACTCCTCGTTAGCGTAGAAGGCCTTGGCGTCCTCGAGAACGTTCTGGGCCTCGTCGCTGCCCGATCCCTCGACGGCCCCCTCGGCCTCCGAGATTGCCTGGCGAGCCTCCTGACTGTCTGCCGTGTACCGGCGGACTTCCCAGGACTGGAGGACGTTGACGTTGCCGCCCGTGGCCCGGCCGACCGAGGCGACGGTGAACTGTTCGACGGACGGGTCGTCGTAGTCGAAGCCCTCCATCTCGGGCGCACTCCCCTCGACGGTAATCTCGATGGTGGTCGTGCCGTTCTCGATGTTCAGGCCCTGTTCGAAGGTCGCGGACCCGTAGTCGTTCGTCTGGAGGGTCCGTCCCTGTTCGAGGGTGGTGACCGTCCAGGAGGCGTCCGCGAGTTCGGTCTCACCGCGGAGCGTCCACTGGTCCGGGGCGTCCGCGAACGGCTCCTCGAGGGTGATCGTCATCGATACGTCCTCGCCGACCTGAGTCGGGTCCGGGGACTCGCCGGAGATGGTGACAGCCGCCGCCGTGCCGGCCACGACCAGCGAGAGCGTCACCAGGAGTCCCAGCGCGACCGCCTCAGAAGAGTGGGTCCAACTCATCTTCTTCGTCTTCGACTAACTCCTCTAAATTCTCTTCGCTCTCCTGGCGGATCTCGTCGATGTTGTCCTGGGCCTCGATGGCCACCTGCTGGAGTTCCTTGATCCGGGGGACGTTGTGCACGCCAGACAGCAGGACGGCCGCCGCGACGTTGGGTTCCTTGACCGGGTAGTCGCCGCCACGGACCTCCATGCTCCCCGTCTGCTCTTCGAGCCACTTGCGGCCCCGCTCGATGCCCTTCCGGTTGAGGTGCTCCGGCGGGCCCGAAATCACGAGGAGCGCGCGCTCGGCGCCGTCGATCTCGCAGGGCAGGGTCAGGCGCCCGAGCGCCGCCTTCCTGACCAGCGACGTGATGCGGTTGGTGGTGTTGGCACTCTCCATGCCGCCGTCGTCCTCGCCTTTGAACCGCGAGAGCAGCCCGCCGGAGTCGGTCTCGACGGACTCGGCCGCGTAGCCGACAGTCGAGACGCCGCCGCCGGTGAGCGTGTTGATGATCTCGCTGGAGTCGACGACGCTCTCGCCGACCTCCTGCCCGGGGTCGATCTCGCCGGCCCCGAACAGGATGCCGAACCGCGTGACGATC
>CAZUWC010000199.1:0-4393 GCA_964623935.1 uncultured Halobacteriales archaeon | reverse complement strand
ACGGCGACGGTCCCGTGGAAGTGCCCGACCGTGGCGAAGGTGTTGTGCCAGGTCATGTTGACCTGGAGCTGGCCCATGATGACGCCGGTGATGCCGCCCATGAAGCCAAAGAGGATGATGCTGAAGACCGTGGCGCTGAAGACGGGGTTCGACCATGGCGCGGAGGTCAGCCAGCCCAGCAGGCCGCCGCCCTTGCCGCGCTTGCGCCGGCCGGCCTCGAGCCCGGCGGGGATGGCGAAGGCGTGGATCATGCTCGCGAAGGCCGCGCCGTAGAAGGCATAGGAGGCGTTGAAGATGCGCCATCCCGAGGAGACCACGGGGTCCGAGAGCAGGTGGTGGGCAGCGCCGAGGTTGATGAAGAACAGGTAGAGGATAAAGGCCGACCGCGAGACCTTCTCGCTGACGATCTCGGCGCCGCCCACGACGTGGGTGAGGAAGTACCACACCGTGACCATGGCGGCGAGGTTGATCTGCTGGGTGCCGTGGCCGATGGTCCAGTAGAAGTGGCGGTACCAGGCGGCGTCCATCCACTGGATGACGTCGATCCGCCACAGCAAGGTGACCCCGAAGGTGATGAGTCCGCCGACCAGCGCCTCGGTGGCGATGATGGCGGTGACGAACGCGCCGAAGGCGACCAGCGGCAGCGTCTCCCCGGGGTTCTCGCGGCGCTCGCGCCACAGCGTCAGGAAGAAGGGCAGCGCCGCGACGACCGTGCTCACGATGAAGACGACGACGCCGAGGTAGAACAGCGGTGGCGACTGCTGGGGGGCATAGGAGGTCAACAACGGCGCCACCTCGCCGAAGGAGCCGTCGGCGGTCAGGATGGCGTAGTTGATGGTGAGCGCGCCGACGACCATCGCGCCCCAGGCAGCCTTCGCCAGGTTGGGGAGGGGCAGGCGCCGTCCGAGCACCATCGGGCCGCCGACGTAGAGGATGGCAACCTCCATGAACACCATCCAGAAGATGAGCAGGTTCCAGGCGTGGGCCGAGAGGTGCGTGTAGAAGGCTCCCGCCGGGAGCAACCCGATGAGTTCCCAGCGGGTGGTCACGACCGTGATAGCGAACAGGCCGCCAACGAGGAGCGCGACGACGGCGGTCACGCCGTGCAGTTTCACCATGTTCTCGACCGACCGGTGGACGTCCAGCCCGGTCACCGAACACTGCCGGAAGCCGTCGGCGTCGTAGTCGTCCGCGAGGAGTCCCGGCACCGACATGTTAGCCCTCCACCTCGATCCGGCCGTGCATCGTCCGGTGGCCCTGGCCACAGAACTCGTTGCAGATGATGTGGTAGGTCCCGGGGTCGTCGAAACTCATCGGCACCACCCACTCGTAGCCCGGGAGCACCTGGAGGTTCGTGTGCTTGCTGAGCACCGTCTCGGGGCGCACGGAGAACCCGTGCTGGACGTCCAGCGAACTGAGGTGGATGTTGTACTCCCGTCCCGCTTCGAGGACGACCGGCGTGCCCATCCAGTTGAACCGCTGGCCGGCGATGTAGACGTCCTCGCCGGGCGGGACCAGTCCCCGGTCGGTCTCCGCGGCGGCCTCGCGGTACTCGGATAGCTTCGCCTGGTACTGCTCGGGCGAGACATCGAACGTCTCCCCGATGGGGTTCTGGTCGCCAAAGCGGGTCCAGCCGGACATCCAGCCGAACACGACCAGCGACCAGACGCCGCTCAACCCCAGCCAGATGGTCTCGCGCCTGTTGACCTGCTGTGACCACCAGCTCCCCTCGGGCGGATCCAGCGGCGACGACATCTATATCCCTCCCGCCGGGACCGAGACCAGGTCGAGCAGGCCCCAGCCGAGGTAGGTCAGCGCCCAGAACAGCAGCGCCGCCGCGGCGAGCAGCCAGATCCGGTCGTACACCCGTTGCATCAACGGCCGATCGGGGGCTGGACTCTCCGACATTGTGTGGCACTGCGATACCCTCGGAAAAATTATTTTTCCCGAATATGTTCGGCGGAATTTACAGGGGACGCTCCATCTTGAACTCCGAGCGGCCGCCGAGTCGTTCGAAGCCGAAGGATTCGTAGAGGGAGAGAGCAACCGTGTTGTGACGTTCGACGCTGAGCCAGACGCGCTCGACGCCGTCCTCCTGGCCGCGCCCGATGAGGTGTTCGAGCAGGTGGGACCCGACGTGTGCGCCCTGGTAGTCGCTGTGGACGAAGATCGCGAGTTCCCAGCGGTCCTCGTCCATGGGCATCAGGACGGCGTGGCCGACCGCCCGGTCGCCGTGCCAGGCGACGACGTTGCGTCCTTCGCCGGTCAGCGTCTCCACCCACCCGACCAGTCGGTTCTCGCTCCGCGGCGGGATGCCCTGCGTGCGGTCCGCAGGATCGAGCGTCCGGTACATCTCGACGAGCGCGTCGGTCTCGCCGTCGAACCGGCGGATGTCGATCTCCCGGCCCTCGTCGTCCGTGACCGTCGCGGGCGGCCGCGGGAACTGCTCTGTCTCGCTCTCGAGCGCCATACGCCGGGTAGGTGGGTCGGGGATATGAGGCTGCGGTTTCAGAGGTAGCGCGACATCCGCTGGACGACACCCCTGGGGTCGACCGTCGCGAACCCGGCCCGGCGGTAGAGCCGCTTGGCACGCCGGTTTTGCCGCTCGACGGTGAGCCAGACCCGGTCGACGCCGCACTCGCGGGCGCGGTCCAGCCCGGCCGCGAGCAGGTGAGACCCGACGCCGACGCCCTGGTAGTCCTGGTGGACGAAGATGGCGAGTTCGTGTCCCTCGGCCTCGCCAGGGACGAGACTGACGTGTCCCACGACCCGTCCGTCGTGGAGCGCGACGACGTCGGGGCCGTCGAGCAGGCCGGACACCCACGACCGCACGGCGTCCTCGCCGACCGGCGGGATGCCCTGTGCACGCTGGGACCGGTCGAAGTCCACGTACATGGCGACGATCCCCTCGACATCCTCGTCGCGGGCCGCCCTGAGGTCGATCTCGCGGCCCGCCTCGTCGGTGACCGTCGCCGGTAGCGAGACCGGCGGCAGCCGCCGCGGGCGGAGACCCGTCAGCGCCCGTTCGATTCCCCGCACGAGAGTTTCGACGCTACCGGCCACGGCCGACCCCCGTCGTGCTCGCGGAGAACCCGACAACCAATCCGCGTGTGTCGTCTCTCTTTCCAGCTCTCATCGTCATATCTGAATATACGTATCCAAGCGTGGATAATACTTCGGATACTATCCAATTCTTGTCCGGCCACTGTCTCCGAACTGCGAGCCTTCGGATTCCCGGACCGACGGGAACCGGCACCGGACTTATACTGCCGGCTATAAGCCCGTGAGCAATTTCGACCCACCGGGGGGTCGAATATCTTCACGTAGTTATAGCCGGCAGTATTATCCATCCCGGCGACCGGCGAGGAGACGAGAAACATGGAAGTGTTCGACACCGATAGTGACCGAACATGCCGTGTCACAGACTGATGGAAGGGGAACAATGACCGAGAGCCTCGCCGGGAGTTTCGCCTCGCGGGCGGCCGACTTCGGTGTCGCCGTGACCCGGGTATCGGCCGGCGAGGCGACGGCAGCCATCGAGTCGGCCATCGACCCGCCGGCAGTCGGCACGTCGACCGGATTCGAGGAGGTGTCCCTGCCCGCCGAGGTGACGACCGACCCGACACCTGCGGAGTTGGCCGAGGCGGTGACGGGCGTGACCGCGGCGTCGCTGGCAATCGCCGACTACGGGAGCCTCCTCCTGCGGGCCGATCCGGCGGGTAGCGAGCCGGTCAGCCTGTTCGTCGACCGCCACGTGGCGCTCCTCCGGGCGGCGGACATCGTCCCCGACATGGCGGCCGCCTTCGAGTGGCTGGGCGGGGAGGTCCGCGAGACCCGCGATTCGGCCATCCTCGCGACGGGACCGTCCGCGACGGCCGACATGGGGTCGCTGGTCCAGGGTGCCCACGGCCCGAAGACGGTCGAGGTGGTGGTCGTGGAATGAGTTCCGACCGCGAGACGAAGGCCGCCCACATCCGGCGCCTCCTCGAGACGGAGGGTGCGGCCGTCGCCGAGAACACCCGGGGGTTCAACCTCGGCCGCTACGAGTCCGTCGCCGAACTCGACGACTACGAGGGGCTGAAAGACGAGGCCCGCGCCATCAAGGAGGACGCCATCGCGCGCCTCCCGGAGCTGATCGACCGGCTCACCGAGACCGTCGAGGAGAACGGCGGCACCGTCTACGTCGCCGAGGACGCGGCCGACGCCAACGCGTACGTCGCCGAGGTCTGTGAGGAGGCCGCGGCCGACCGCCTGGTCAAGAGCAAGTCGATGACCAGCGAGGAGATCGAGGTCAACGAACACCTCCAGGCGCGGGGCGTCGACGTCGTCGAGACCGACCTCGGCGAGTGGGTGCTCCAGGTGGCCGACGAGGCGCCCTCCCACATCGTCGCGC
>CAZUWC010000198.1:0-4411 GCA_964623935.1 uncultured Halobacteriales archaeon | reverse complement strand
CGGCGGCCTCCTGGGCCTGTTCGGGCGAGCGGATGTCGGGGTGGGTGCCGATCTCCACGAGCGGGATGCCCAGGCGGTCGAGGCTGTAGCGCACGCCCGACTCGGTTGCCTCGACGCGCTGGGCGCTCTCCTCTTCGAGCATGATGTCCTCGACCCCCACTGGCCCGTCGTCGGTCTCGACGACGCCCCCAGTGGCGACGAGCATCGTCCGCTGGAAGCCAGTGGTGTTCGACCCGTCGACGACTATTTTGCGCATCACGTGGGCCTGGTCGACGACGGTCATATCGAGCAGTTGGGCGATCTCCATCGTCACCGTGAGGGCCTCGCGGTCGACCCGACGGGGGGGCTCGTCGTCCTCCTCGACGAGACAGGTGGTGTCATAAGAGAGGTACTCGAACTCGCGGTCGACACGGCTCTCCTCCAAGGCGGCGGCGTCGATCTCTCCCAGTTCGCTCTTGGTCGGGTGGAGGTACCGCCTGAAGGTGCGCGCCTGCTCCGCCGGGTCGCGGAGCTCGGTCGGACACTCACAGAACAGTTTCGTCTCCGTGTCGAGTTGCTGGTGGATCTCCAGGCCCGCCACCAGCCCCAGTTCCTCGTAGTCGTAGCCGGTCATTGCTGTGGTGTGGGACACCGACGGGCAAAAAACGCACTATCGCGCGTGCCACGCTGGCGGCGCTCTGGCACCCACAATCCGGCAGAGTGTTGGGTCCCTGATACGCAGGACGTCAAAAATTGAGAACGGCGGGTCGATCTGGTGAGGGCGACGTCCGGCGGTGAGTGGCCGGCCCGACTTTTTTTCAGCCACTGATAGCGGTCGTCGGGGTTTATTTTGGGGTGGGCCGTCCGGGTAGTCATGGGTATCCCGGAGCGGTCCCGGGAGCGTGTCGAGGCGTACATCGCGGGGTTGGAGGAAACGTACGGGACGTTTCCAGTGAACCAGACCACGGTGTCGCTCCCGGCCGAGCGGTACGACGCGGTGCGCGAGCGCGAGCGCGAGACGGGTGGATTCGTGGACGCCTACGTCCAGGTCGAGGACAGCGAGCGGAACGTCCTGCACGTCGCCCGGAACGGCCACGCCGACCTGCCGGGGGTGCGCGTCGCGATGGACGCCCGAACCGAGCCCCAGGTCCGGGCAGCCGTCAGGAAACGGACCGGCATCGAGTGTACCATCGTTGGCGTCGAGCGGGCGACCATCGCTGGTGTCCGGAACGCCGAGAAAGACGACTGCGGGACGCTGTATCACGTGGTCGCGGTGTTCTCGGGCCAGCACGTCTCGGGCACACCGGTAGCGGACGCGGTCTGGGAACCGTCGGCGAACCCGGTTCGGGTGCTGGCTAGATGACGCCGGTGACCGTCGCCGCCTCGCGGGCCGCAGCCTCGCTCATCCCCCCGCCGAGGATGGTGTAGCGGTCCCTGATTTCGTGGGCGGTCGTCAGTGCCTCGATGACCGTCTCGCGGTCGACACCCAGCTCGGCAGCCGTCGTCGGCGCGCCGATACTCGCGAGCGCGTCATGAACGTCCTGCCACGCCCCGCCCTCGCCGCTGTGGAGGTACTCGGTCATGATGGCCCCGACACCGACCTGGTGGCCGTGCAGCGCCGCGTCGGGGACCAGCCTGTCCAGGCGGTGGGAAAAGAGGTGTTCGGCGCCGCTGGCCGGCCGCGAGGACCCCGCGATGGACATCGCCACGCCCGAGGACACGAGCGCCTTCACGACGACCCAGGCGGACTCCTCCAGACCCTGCTTGATGGAGTCGGCGTTGTCGACGAGCATCTCCGCGGTCATCCGGGAGAGCGCGCCCGCGTACTCGCTGTAGGGGACGTCCTGGAGGCGGTGGGCGAGTTGCCAGTCCTTGACCGCGGTGTAGTTGGAGATGATGTCCGCACACCCCGCCGTGGTCAGTCGCCACGGTGCGTCGGCGAGGATTTCGGTGTCCGCGACGACCGCCAGGGGGGGTTCCGCGGCGACGCTGTGACGGGTGTCCCCCTCCGCGATGGAACCCCGCCCGGAGACGATGCCGTCGTGGCTGGCCGCCGTCGGGACCGAGACGAAGCCACAGCCGTGCTCGTCGGCTGCCATCTTCGCGATGTCGATGGCTTTCCCGCCGCCGACACCCAGGAGGTAGCCCGCGTCGCAGTCGTCGGCGGCGTCGATGACACGCTGGACGGCGTCGAAACTGGCCGTCTCGACGACGAGTACGTCGGGGTCGACACCGGCGTCACGGAACTGCGAGCGCAAGCGGTCGGCCGTGATCTCCCTGGGCGTGGGACTCGTGACGACCAGTGGCGTGCCCGCGAGGTGCAACTCCTCGATGGCCTCGACGGTCCGGTCGAGGACGCCGTGGCCCACCAGGACGTTGCGTGGCAGGCGTATCCAGGTCGACTTCTCGAACATACTTGCCTCTGGAAAGCCACCGGTGTTAACAGTTCGCCTCCGCGGGGTTACGGACCCGGACCGTCCTACGACGGGGGTCGGAATCCGAACCGCCTGTAGAGCACGTACAGCGCCAGGACGACCACGACCACCCAGATCAGTCCGGTCCCGAAGGTCCACTGGCTGGAGACGCCGACGGTCCCACCGGTCGGTGTCGCAGTCTGAGCGGGGAACTGCGCCGGAGCACCGATGGGTATCACCATCGGCTCACGGTTCGCGTAGCCCGTGCAAGAATCCACCGGGTGCGTGTGGGCGAACCGGCCGACCGCCCCCGCCGGTCATACGGTCCTGCGTAACCAATTTCGACAGTGGCCGTGAGGACCGGTGGTTCGGACCACAGAGATCGGCTTCTGTTCCGTGGGAGCGAAAAGAAGTACGCACGACCGTATCAGTCGTCGGCCTGCCCGCGCAGTCGCTCGCCCGACCCCGCTGTCGGCGTCGCCGCGCTCGGCAGGTCGTTGCGGACGTCGTCGCGCTGACGGTCCGCGATGACCTCCGCGTAGGCGTCGGGCATCACCTTCGTGAAGTTCTCGACCTCCTCGTCCCACTCTTCGAGCAGGGCCTGTGCCCGCCCGGAGTCGGTGTAGGCGGCGTGGTTCTCTACGAGGCGCGTGAGCATGTCGCGGTCTTTCGGTTCCAGCCCCGAGAGCAGCGTCACCATGCCGGTGTTGGCCCGCTCGTAGAAGTCATCCTCGGGGTCGTAGACGTAGGCGACGCCGCCGGACATCCCGGCCGCGAAGTTCTTGCCCGTCTCGCCCAGGACGGCGATGGCACCGCCGGTCATGTACTCGCAGCCGTGGTCGCCGACACCCTCGACGACGCCCTTCACGCCGGAGTTCCGGACGGCGAACCGTTCGCCGGCGACGCCGTTGACGTAGGCCTCGCCCTGCGTGGCGCCGTAGAGTGCGACGTTGCCGATCAGGATGTTCTCGTCGGCCGCGTAGCCCGCGTCCGGGGGCGTGCGCACGAGCAGTTTGCCCCCCGAGAGGCCCTTCCCGACGTAGTCGTTGGCCGTCCCCACGAGGTCCATCGTCACGCCGTCCTGGAGGAAGGCACCGAAACTCTGCCCGGCAGACCCCTCGAAGCGGACGGTGATGGTGTCCTCGGGGAGCCCCTCGATGCCGTGTTCGCGGGAGATGCGGTTCGAGAGGGTCGCCCCCACGGCGCGGTCGACGTTCGAGACGTCCATATCGAGCGTCACGGGCTCGCCGTGTTCGATGGCGTCCGCGGCGGCCTCCAGGATGTCCCAGTCGAGTTGGTCGTCGACCTCGTGGGTCTGGGGCCGGGATTTGTAGCGGTCGACGTCGTACTCGCTCTCGGGCTCGGCCAGCACCGCCGAGAGGTCGAGCTTGCGGGCTTTCTCCTGGGCCACGTCCGTGCGCTGACGGAGGGCGTCGACGCGGCCGACCATCTCCTCGACGGTCCGGAAGCCGAGTTCGGCCATGATCTCCCGGAGTTCCTGGGCCATGAACGTCATGTAGTTGATGACGTGCTGGGGCTGGCCGGGGAACCGCTCGCGGAGTTTCTCGTTCTGTGTCGCGACGCCGACGGGGCAGGTGTTCTCGTGGCACTGCCGGGCCATCACACAGCCCGAGGTGACCAGCGAGGCGGTCCCGAAGGCGTACCCCTCCGCGCCCAGCAGCGTCGCGATTGCGGCGTCCCGTCCGGTCTTGAGGCCGCCGTCCGTCGTCACTTTGATGCGGTCGCGCAGCCCCGTCGAGACGAGCATCTGGTTGGCCTCCGCGAGGCCCAGTTCCCAGGGCACGCCCGCGTTCTTGATCGACGTCTTGGGTGAGGCGCCGGTCCCGCCGGAGTGACCCGAGATGTGGACCTTGTCGGCGATGGCCTTTGCGACGCCGGCCGCGATGATGCCGACGCCGTCCTCGGCGACCAACTTGACGTTGACGTCCGCCTCCGGGTTCGAGGCCTTCAGGTCGTGGATGAGCTGTTTGAGGTCCTCGATGGAGTAGATGTCGTGC
>CAZUWC010000197.1:0-4440 GCA_964623935.1 uncultured Halobacteriales archaeon | reverse complement strand
ACGGGACAAAAGCGTCGTCACCACTGAACCCCGGATTTCAAGACGGGGCCCCGAGACTTCTCGATCATGAAGCGCACAATCAGCACGGACGACGCACCCGCCGCGGTCGGCGCGTACAGCCAGGCAGCGACGAACGGCGACGTCCTCTTCACCGCCGGACAGCTCCCGCTGACGACCGACGGCGAGTTACTCGACGACGAACCCGTCGCCGTCCAGACCGAGCAGGCCCTCTCGAACGTCGAGGCCATCCTCGCCTCCGAGGGTTTGGACATGGGAGACGTCCTCAAGATGACCATCTTCCTCGACGACATCGAGGACTTCGCGGAGATGAACGAGACCTACGCCGGCTTCTTCGACGAGGACCCGCCCGCCAGGAGCGCCATCGAGGTTGGCTCGGTTCCGAAGGGCGCGGCCATCGAGGTCGAGGCGATCGCGACCACCGAGTAACTGCCCCAATCACTCCGCGCTCTCACGCGCGGTCGATGGTCTCGAAGAACTTGGCTATCTCGTCGAACTCGTCGACGGTCCGGACGAGCTCTTCTTCGATGCGCTGGGCCTTCTCCTGGAGTCGCTGGTACTCCTCGTTCTCCTCGAGGTCCGGGCCGGATTTTTCGGCCTCGAGGATTTCGAGCTTGGACCGGCAGCTGAAGTACTCGGAGAGTTTCTGACCGTGAACTCTGGCTTCGAGTTGCTGCTGGACAGCCGTGGTCATGTCCTCCTTGCTGATCGGCTTCTGGAGGTAGTCGTTGAACGGCATCTCGACGATGTCGAAGTCCGCTTCGACCGCCGTGGCCATGATGACCCGCGGGTCGTAGTCCAACTCCTGTATCTCCCGGGCGACGTCGTCGCCGTGCATCCCGGGCATCCGCCGGTCGAGCAAGACCACGTCCGCGCCGGCCGTCTCCAGGAACTCCATGGCCGCCTCGCCGCCGATGGCTGTCTCGACGTGGTCGTACCGCATCCCGAGACGGAGCGCGTACGATTCCGCGACGTTCGGTTCGTCGTCGACCACGAGGATCGTCGCGTCGGGATACGTGTCCGGCATACCCGGTTATTGATGGAAGGACGTCAAATAGGTTTTCTCTGTATCGCGCCAGACCCCCGAGTTCTGGAGTCTGGTCCTGCGATAGAGAGTCGAGGCGTCCCCTAGCTCGGCACTTCGCCCTCGACGCCCTCGACGTAACTCTGCATCTCCTGGAAGAGGAACTGGTCGCTCTCGCCCTCGAACTTGCTGCCCTCCCAGACGTCGAGGTCGCCGTTCAGGATGTCCTCCTTCGAGGACGCGACCGTGTCCTTCACTTCCTGTGGGACGTTCGGCCCCCACTCGTCGAGTTTCGGCAGGCCGGTCTCCATGCCGCCCCAGAAGAAGTCGGACTCCCAGTTGCCCTCGATGACGTCCCTGACGGCCGGGACGTAGAACTGCGACCAGTCCCAGACGGGTGAGATGAGGTAGTTCTCGCCGCCGAACTCGCCCATGGGGGCGTTGTAGCCCGAGGCCCAGACGTCGGCCTCGTTGGCAGCCCGCACCGCGGCCGGCGAGTCCTGTTCCTGTGCGATGACGTCACAGTCCTCGTCGATGAGGGAGTTGGCGGCCTCCTGGGAGGTCGGCGGGTCGAACCAGGCGTTTGTCCACCTGACCTTGAACGTGGCGTCGGGGTTGACCGAGCGTGCGCCCAGCGCCATCGAGTTGATCGAGCGGACGACCTCCGGGATGGGGAACGCTGCCACGTACCCGATGTTGTTGTTCTCGGTTACCATCCCGCAGGCCTGGCCCGCGAGGTAGCGGGGCTGGTAGATCCGGCCCATGTACCGGCCCATGTTCTCCCGGGTGCGGAAGCCCGTCGCGTGCTCGAAGTAGGTGTCCGGATTGTTCTCTGCGACCGTGAACATCGGGTCCATGTATCCGAAGGTCGTCCCGAAGACGATGTCGAAGTCGTCCTGTGCGTACTGGCTCATGACGCGCTCGCCCTCGTCGGGCGGCACCGACTCGGTGTAATCGGTCTCGACGTTGTCGAACTCCTCCTCGACGGCCTTGCGGCCCTCGTTGTGGGCCCACGACCAGCCCAGGTCGCCGATCTCCGAGATGTACAGCCACGCGGCCCGTACCGTCTCCGAGCCGCCGTCGCCACCGTCGCTACTTCCGCCGTCACTACTTCCGCCGTCGCTCCCGTCACCGCCGTCACTCCCTCCGTCGTCGCCACCGTCGCCACCACAGCCCGCGAGTCCGAGTACGCCCGCCGCGCCGAGTGTTCTGAGTACGTTTCGCCTGTCCACGCCACGATCTGAGTCGACCATCGGTCGAACGTCCATCTATTGCGGGAACTCCTACTTATATACTTCCCCCGTTGCCAACATTCGCCGCCCGGGGCGGCCCAGACCCGCCGCCGCAAGTCATACGGATTGCTGTAGCCGTTTTCCTGGACGACCGCACGATGTCATGCGGTCGATCCGGCAATGACTTACAGCAGTCACTATATCATACGGTCGTGCGTAACCAAGTTCAGCAGTCCCGGTGAGAAACGGTGTTTCGGACCACGCAGACGGCCTCCTGTTTCGTGGGAGCGAAAAGAATTACGCACGATCGTATCAATCGGCGACGACGTCGACGTAGTCGAACGCCTCGACGTCGACGAGGCCGTTGTTCGTCAGCCGGTACTCGGGAATGACCTCCAGGGCGAGGAAGGACAGTTCCATGAGCCCGCCCTCGTGGCTCAGCCCGATCTCGCGGGCCGTCCGCTCGACGGCCTCGAAGCGCTCCTCGACGACACCGAGCGGTTCGTCGGACATCAGCCCCGCGACCGGGAGCGCGAGCGAGGTCATCGCCTCCTCGCGGGGGTCGTAGGCCGCCACACCGCCCTCGACGTCCCGGAGGTGGTTTGCGACCTGTGCCATCGCCCCGTGGCTCGCGCCGGCCACGATGCAGTTGTGGGCGTCGTGGGCGACAGTCGACCCGACTGCCCCGCGGTCCAGACCCAGGCGATGCACGAAGCCCCGACCGATGCCACCGTCGCCGCCGTGGCGCTCGATGACTGCCATCGGGAGGACGTCCGCCGTCGTGTCTGCTGCCAGGACACCGTTCGTTCCGGCAGGCGAATCGTCGGTCTCGACGGGGGCGTCGGCCTCCATGCGCGCCGTCTGGAGACCGCCCACGGCGTCGACGACGCGGACGGTCACGGTCCCGGAGCCGTCGTGTTCGATGGCGAGGTCGGCCGCCTCGACCGGTTCGAACGTCACGGTGTCCGTCGCGATCTCGGAGGCCGGCGGTTCGCCCGCGTTGGCCGTCGGGTCGACGACGCCGTCGACGATGACGTGTTCGACGTCCCAGGACTGCAGATCGGAGAGCAAGACGAGATCGGCTGGCGCGCCGGGTGCGACGCGGCCAAAGGGCAGGCCGTAGCTCTCGGCGGTGTTGAGCGTCGCCATCTGGACCGCCTCGACGGGGTCGACACCCAGGTCCATCGCTTTCTCGACGACGTAGTCGACGCCGCCCATCTCGACGAGGTCCACGACGTCGCGGTCGTCGGTACACAGCGAGAGGCGCCGCGAGTCGACCTCGTCGACCAGCCCGACCAGGTCCTCGAGGTTCCTGCTGGCCGACCCCTCCCGGAGGTACACCCGCATGCCGGCCTCGACTTTCTCGCGGGCCTCCCCCAGCGCGATGCTCTCGTGGTCGTTATCGAGATAGCGGGCGACTTCCTGGAGGTCGCTCCCGGTGACGCGGGGGGCGTGTCCGTCGACGGTGAGCCCGCGCTCGCGGGCCGCCTCGATCTTCGCGTGGACCGCCTCGTCGCCCGCCAGCAGGCCGGGGATGTTCATCACCTCGCCCAGCGCGGCGACGATGTCCTCCTCCAGCAAGGCCGCGACGTCTCCGACATCGACGGTCGCGCCGCCGTCCTGGAGGTGCGAGGCCGGGACAGAGGAGGGGACCGTGATGCGGGCTTTCAGCGGGGTGTGTGCCGCATCGGCGATGAGGCTCCGCACGCCGTCGGCGCCGAGGACGTTCGCGATCTCGTGGGGGTCGTGGATGATGGACGTGACGCCCCGTGGGACGACTGCCGCGCCGTATCGCGGGAGCGTGACCATCGAGGACTCGACGTGCATGTGCGCGTCGATGAGTCCGGGAGTGATGTAGCCGGTCTCGATTTCGCGCTCGGCGGGGCGTTCTTCGAGTGCGACGATTTCGCCGTCGTCGACTGCTACTGCGGTGTTCGAGAGCGTCCCCGTGTTGACGTTGACGAGCGTGCCACGGACCAGCAGGTCGACTTCGTCGGTCATGCCTGTCTCCCGCTGGTAGTGCGTGGCGTGTTATTCGGTACCAATCGCATGGCCACAAGTGGCGGCAGATGCCACAAATACCTTTCCCGTCGATGCTGGCGAGGGGTGTGTCGGGGTCTGGGTCGTGTCTGGTGGGACAGTCATGGAGGTACGGTTGTTTGTGAC
>CAZUWC010000196.1:0-4486 GCA_964623935.1 uncultured Halobacteriales archaeon | reverse complement strand
TAGTGCCAGGGAAACTGCCGGAAGTTCGGCTCCCGGCCCTCGTTGAACGCGTCCCGGCCCTCGCGGGCTTCGTCGGTCATGTAGCCCAGGCGGGTGGCCTCGCCGGCGAAGACCTGCTGGCCGACCATGCCGTCGTCGGCGAGGTTGAACGCGTACTTGAGCATCCGGATGGCCATCGGCGACTTGCGCGTGATCTCGTCGGCCCACTCCAGGGCGACCGTCTCCAGGTCCTCGTGGGGGACGACCTCGTTGACCATCCCCATCTCGGCGGCCTCCTCGGCGTCGTAGTCGCGGCCGAGGAAGAAAATCTCGCGGGCCCGCTTTTGCCCGACCTGCCGGGCGAGGTAGGCCGACCCGAACCCGGCGTCGAAACTCGCGACGTCCGCGTCGGTCTGTTTGAAGGTGGCGTTCTCGCTGGCGATGGTGAGGTCACAGACGACGTGGAGGCTGTGGCCGCCGCCGACCGCCCACCCCGGCACAACGCAGAGGACGGGCTTTGGCATGAAGCGGATCAGCCGCTGGACTTCGAGGATGTGCAGTCGCCCGACGCCCTCGGTGGCGGCCTCCGTCTCCTCGTCCTCGTACTCGTAGCCCGATTCGCCGCGGATGGACTGGTCACCGCCGGCACAGAACGCCCAGCCGCCGTCAGTGGGTGAGGGGCCGTTGCCGGTCAGGAGGACACACCCCACATCCGGCTGGCGGCGCGCGTGGTCCAGCGCCGTGTACAGTTCGTCGACCGTCTCGGGGCGGAAGGCGTTGCGCACCGCGGGGCGGTCGAAGGCCACCCGGACCGCCGGGACGTCCTCGCCGCGGTGGTAGGTGATATCGCGGAAGTCGAACCCCTCGACCGCCTGCCAGCGCGCCGCCTCGAACAGTTCCGAGACCATACCTCCCGTCGGGACGGACGGCGCAAAAAGATTCCCGGACCGCTCGTATGCCATTATCAGTCGTGATGGGATAACGGGGCCCTCAATTATCATCAGTGCGATTTTGGCCACAACCCATAAGACTGACGCGGGCCGAAAATCGAGGAAGTGACCCAGAGCCCCTTGGGGGGGCGTCCGCGGGGGCAGACGACGCTTGATTTCACCATCGGCGTCAGCCTGTTCCTCGTCGTGATGGTCTTCGTCTTCTCGTTCGTCCCGAGCGTACTGGGACCGTTCGTCTCGACGGGGGGTGACCACCCGGCACTGGCTGATCGCCTGGGGGACCGCCTCGCTCAGGGAGGGCTCGGCGACCCCGCGGAGCCGTTCGTGCTCGACCGCGACTGTACGGTCGAGTTCTTCAACGAAAGTCGCTACGACGACGGTCTGGGGAGCCCCGGCGAGTGCCGGTACGACGGGAACGCACTCGAGGACCGCCTCGCCGTCGACGGGAGGAGTAACGTCAACGTCACGCTGTCGAGCAACGCCTCCGCGGGGACGACCCTCTGCTGGGACGAGAGCGGCGGCGACCTCGTCCAGGTGGAGGCGACAGCCTGCGATAGCGACGACGTGCACCTGACCGCGGGCGGGGCACCGCCGACGGACAACGACGCGACCGTCACCGCACGCCGGGTCGTCTCGCTGGCCGGCGAGGACGCCACGCTGGAGGTGGTGGTGTGGTGAGCCGCGGGCAGGCCCACACCCTCGAGGCGGTCGTCGCCGCGATGCTCGTCCTGGTGGGCATCGGCTTCGCGCTCCAGTTGACCGCGGTCACGCCGCTGTCCGCGAGCACGTCCAACCAGCACCTAGAGAACCAACTCGAGGCGACCGGGCAGGGCGTCCTCGCCAGCGCCGCGGAATCGGGCGACCTCGGGCGGGCGGTCCGCTACTGGAACGGGAGTACCCGGCAGTTCCACGGCGCCGACAACGGTGCCTACTACACCACGAACCTGGCCGAGAACGCGTTCACCCGCGCGCTGCAGGAGGCCTACGGCCCCCGCAACGTCGCCTACAACGTCTACGTCGTCTACCACACCGACGACGGGACGACCGAACGCCAGCGGCTGGTCTTCCAGGGCCGACCCAGCGACCACGCCGTCTCGGCGAGTCGCACGGTCACGCTGACCGATGACGACGAACTGCTCGACCCCGACGGCACCACCAACGGGACGACACTCGCGGAGGGCGAGGGCTTCTACGCCCCCGACGCCGGCACCGGTAGCGACCAGCGGGCGCTGTACAACCACGTCCGCGTGGAGGTGGTCGCGTGGCGCGTCTGAGCGCCTCTGGCGGCGGTGGTCACGACGGCGATAGCGACCGCGGACAGATCCTCCTCGTCGCTGCGTTCGCGCTCGCGGTGACCTTCGTCGCGCTCGCGGTGGTGGTCAACTCTGCCATCCTCACCGGCAACCTCGCGACCCGGGGCGAGACCACCGGCGCCAGCGACGCGCTCACCGCCCGTCACGAGGTCGCCGGGAACGTCGAGAACGTCACCGCCTCGGTCAACGACGGGAACACGTCGGACCTGGTCGACAACGTCGACGCGAGCATCGGGAACATGAGCGACCAGGGCGGTCTCCAGCACGCCCGGCGAGGGCGCGTCGTGACGGTTACTCTCGACAGTTCCTCGCCGCGGGTCCGCGCCCGGAGCACCAACAACGGGACGGCCGCGTTCACGAACGCCTCGGGCGCGCACAACTGGACGCTCGTCACCGACAGTGACCGGATACGCGCCGCCGAGTTCAACGTCAGCGACGCCGGTACGGACAACGAGAGCCATGCATTCCACCTGTTCGTCAACGAGTCGGGCGGGAGCGGGTACTGGGAACTGGCGGTCTTCGAAAACGACACGGCGACGGACACCTACAACCTCACAGTCCGGGACGACTCGTCGTTCCTCGCGGCCTGCGAACCGGAGGCGTCCACCAACTTCAGCATCAACCTGACCGCCGGCCGGGTCTCGGACGACACGGGGACAGTCTGTACGAGCGCACTGGACGGCGCCAACCGGACCTACACCGGGTTCGGGGGCAAGGACGTCGCCTTCACGGAGGCCAACAACCTCACCGGCAACTACACGGTGACCGTCGAACGGGACGGCGCGACGCCGGGCGTTGACGAGGGGAACTACAACGGGACGTCGCCGACCGTCGCGGTCTGGATCGAACGGCTGGAAGTCGAGTACACCTACGAGTCCCCGTCGGTGCGCTACGAGACGGATATCACGATCAGGCCGGGTGAGAACGGATGAGAGACCGGGGCGTCTCGACGGTCGTCGGGTACGTCATCGCGCTTGCCATCTCCGCGACGCTCGTGGGCGGATTGCTGATCGCCGGCGGTAACTTCGTCGAGGACACCCGCGAGGAGGTCGTCCGCCAGGAACTGGAGGTGGTCGGCCAGCGCCTGGCGGCGAACGTCGAGGCCGCCGACCGCCTCGTCGTGGCCGGGGAGGGGACGCCCTCGGTGGCCGTCAACGAGACGGTCCCGCGGCAGGCGACCGGGACGACTTACGACCTGGAACTGACGCCCGCGGACGGTGGGACGCTCTATCTCAACGCGACCGACCCGTCCGTCTCGGTGGCCATCGCAGTGGACAACACCACTGCACTCGGGCGGTCGAGCGCCGACGGCGGCGACGTCTCGGTCGTCTACGAGGCGGCGGCGGACGAACTGGTGATCCGGAATGACTGAACCGGGCCACGACCGTGGCGTCAGCGAGGTGGTCGGGTACGTCCTCGTGTTCAGCGTCGTTCTGTCCTCCATCGTCCTCGTCTCGGTACCCGGGGTGAGCGGGCTGGAGAACGTCCGCAAGGCAGAGCAAGCCAGCAACGCCGACAGCGCGTTCGACGTCCTCCACAACAACATGGCGGAACTCTACGCCGAGGGGGCACCCAGTCGCGCGACCGAGATGGACCTCGCGGACTCGGACCTGGTCGTCGCGGAGAACGTGACCGTCCGCGTCCACCTCTACGACGGGAGTTCCTGGGACAACGACACCACCTACGGCGTTCGGCCGGTCGTCCAGCGCCTGGGGGAGGAGCGCACCCTCGTCTACGAGGCCGGTGCGGTCTTCCAGACGAGTCGGCAGTCGGGCGTCGTGTTTCGGGACCCGCCGGTGCTCAGCCGCGACGAGAGCGTCCACATCACGATTCCGGCGACACACGCGGCCGCGACCGGCAGCCTCGGCGGCGGGACGGTGCTGGTCCGGGGCGAGGTCACCGACCGCGACGTGCCCGTCAGCGACACCGATGGCACCTACGATACGGTGGTCTACAACGTCACCTCGCCCCGGGCCGACCTCTGGCACGACCACCTGGAAGCCGAGGGCTTCGACTGTTCGGACCCCGCCGACGGAACGACCGAGTGTCAGCGCGACTCCTTCTCCCGGCTGTACGTGTCCGTCCAGGAAATCGAACTCTCGCTGGTCCGGTGACCGGCGGGACACACTGGCCGCCGTACTGGTACTGCGGGCTATGAACCACCGTGTCGACAGCGTGCGTCGGAGGGTTACCAGGAGGTGATCCGGACGTCCCGGAGCGGTTCGGCCAGCGGGACCGACACCT
>CAZUWC010000195.1:0-4490 GCA_964623935.1 uncultured Halobacteriales archaeon | reverse complement strand
TCACGGGCTTATAGCCGGCAGTATCACGGGCTTATAGCCGGCAGTATCACCGGCCCTGCCTGAGTTCCTCGATGAGGCGGTCGATTGTCTCCTGCTGGTCGCGGAGCAACTGGTTCTGTTTCTTCACGGCCGTCGTCAGCGTCGAGAGCTGGCTCTTCATCGCCTCGACGTCCTCGGGGTCGAGGGCGGACTCGCTCTGCCACTGGGCCGACGCCCGGGGGGTGTCCGTCCCCGATTCCGTCCCGGCGGCCTCGACGCTCCCGGTCCCGCCCGCTCGGTCGCCCCCACTCGCTTCCGTCCCGGTGGCCTCCGGTGTGTCCTCGCCAGGTCGTCCCGGGGTGGTGTCCACAGTTCCACTCGCCGTCTCTTCCGGGATCGGATCGTCCGACCCGGGGGTCCCCAGCGGGTCGGTGCCGGACTCTGCGGTCGTCTCGCTGTCCTCGTCCCCCCCGACCAGGGGCGAGATACCGTCGTCGAGCGAGAGCGACCCCGCCTCGTCGTCGGCCTCGGGTTCCGTGTCGTCCTGGCCGACCGTCTCGTTGAGCGCGTCCAGCGAGTCGACGTCGTGGTAGGCGAAGAGGGCCTGCTTGAGCGTCCGTTCGACCTTGCGGGCCTTCTCGCTGGGGGCCTTGATGCGCTGGGGCCGCCCACCGACAGAGAGCACTACCTGGGTGGCGACGCTGCCCTCCTCGAAGGACAGCCCCGTCACGTCGGCGTAGGGGTACTCCTCGAAGTCCGCGTCCCAGACGGCCGCACCGACGTGTTTGACGAGGCGGTGGGAGGTGACCACGAGCGTGAGTTCGCTGAAACTGAAGACGTCGCCCATCGACTCGCCGTCGACGGTGACGCCCGCGACGTGCAGGATGCCCCCGAGCAGGAGTTTCAGGACGGTCTCCGCCCGGTCGCTCGGCACGGTAAAGGAGTCGGACCCCTCGACGGACTCGAAGACGAACTTCGTCTTGCGCCGCCCCTCGGAGACGTCGAACCGCTCGACGTCGTGGGCGTAGACGGACACCGACTCGTCGCTGAGCAGTCCCTCGCCCCGGTAGACGAACGTCCGGGTGGGCGTCACGCAGACGACGTCCTCGTCGCCCAGCGAGACGGTCCCCTCGACGGACTCGTCCCCCAGCCGCTCCCTGACCAGCTGCGGAACTTCCATGCACAGTGTGTTCCGGTCCGACAGTATAAAACCGCGGGTACGTCCAGGGCCCCGCGTCGCCCGGTTTAAGAAGATATTCGATCCTCCGGTGGGTCGAAATTGCTCACGGGCTTATAGCCGGCAGTATAAGGGGGCGCGCGGCCGAGAGCCCGCATGGAGAACGTGCTGGCGGGGGTCAAGGGCCTCTTCTGGAACGCCGGCGAGAACCGCCTGCGCGCGCTCTTTCGCGTCCCGGTCCTGCTGGGCCTCGTGCTGCTGGCCGCCCAGGTGGTCACCACCGCCCTCGGGAGCGTCCGCGACGTGCTCGGTCTCCCCACGCCGCTCTTTGCGACCCTGCAGTTCGGCGTCCTGACGGCCGCGGTGGTCGCCATCGCCTGGTTCGTCGACAAGCGCCGCCGTCGCGACATGGGCCTGCGCCTGGACCGGCGCTGGTGGCTGGACGCCGCCGCCGGCCTCCTCGCCGGCCTCGGGATGGTGGCGTCCGTCGTCGTCGTCCTCCGCGCCGCCGGGATGGCAACCGTGGGTGGACCCTACCGGGTCGCCGACCCGGCCATCACCCTCGGGGACTCCCGGGCCGATGCACTCCTCTACGGGCTGGCCTTCTTCACCGCGGTGGCCACGCTCGAGGAGTTCCTCGTCCGGGGCTACCTGCTGACCAACGTCGCAGAGGGGGTCCGCGGCCGCGCCGGCGATGACCGGGTCGCCGTCGCCGGGGCCGTCGTCGCGACCGCCGTCCTCTTTGGCGTCCTCCACGCCGCGAACCCCTCGGGGTCGCTGTTGAGTTTCCTCAACATCACGCTCGCCGGCCTCCTCCTGGGGGGTGCCTACGCCGCCACGGGACGGCTGGGCTTTCCCGCTGGCCTCCACACGACGTGGAACTTCGGGCTCGGGCCCCTGCTGGGTCTCCCGGTCAGCGGCCTCCGGACCGACGCCGCCGTCGTCCCCGTGCAGGTCGACGGCCCCCGAATCGTCACCGGCGGCGACTTCGGCCCCGAGGGCGGCCTCGTGATGGTCGTCGCCCTCGCCGTCGGGACCCTCGCGCTGGTCTGGTGGCTCCGGCAAACCGGCGAGGGGGTCGCCATCGACGGAACTGTCGCGATTCCCGACCTGTGGTCCGGCGACCCGGCCGAGAACTAACCCCTCGTTTTCAGGTAGACACCGGCCGCTGTCTTGCGTTTCTCTTGCTCAGAGACTACTTTCACTCCCCCACGTCAGACACACATCGAGAAGTCGATAAACGGGGCGGCTACTCCGGGACGAGGCCGTCGCCGTCGACGCGCATCACGGCCTCGCCGTCGGGGAGGTTCGGCGCGTCGACCAGCCGGACGATGCGCTTGTCGGCCTTGGACTTGCGCAGGTACAGGCGGAACGTCGAGGTGTGCCCGAGGATGTTGCCGCCGATGGGCTGGGTGGGGTCACCGAAGAAGGAGTCGGGGTTGGCCGCGACCTGATTGGTGACGACCACCGCGGTGTTGTTGAGGTCGCCCACGCGCATCAGGTCGTGGAGGTGCTTGTTGAGTTTCTGCTGGCGGTCGGCGAGTTCGCCACGGCCGACGTACTCGGCACGGAAGTGCGCAGTGAGGGAGTCGACCGCGAGCAGTCGGACGGGGAACTCCTCGTCCTGGCTGTCGCCGGCGATCTCCTGGGCCTTCTCCGCCAGGAGGATCTGATGGTTGGAGTTAAACGCCTTCGCGACGTGGATTTTGTCGAGAATCGACTCGAGTAGGTCCTCGCGCAGGGCCTCGTCCTCGGCGTCCGCCTCGCCCTCCCCGGCGACCTCGTGGAGGACCATCGCGGCCTCGATGGTCTCGTCGGCGAGCCCGAACAGCATGTCCTCGATGCGCTCGGGCCGGAACGTGTCTTCGGAGTCGATGAAGATGGCGCTGCCCTCGAGGCCGCCGTGCTCGCGGGGGAGCTGGACGTTGACCGACAGCTGGTGGGTGACCTGGGACTTGCCGGAGCCGAACTCGCCGTACACTTCGGTGATGGACTGGGTCTCGACGCCGCCGCCGAGCAGTTCGTCGACCTCCTCGACGCCCCACGTGAGCTTGCCGATCTCCTGGCGGCGCTCGAGCACCTGCGCGCCAGACTCGAAGCCGCCGATGTCCGCCGCGTCGCGGGCGGCGTTGATGATGTCGGCGGCGCTGGACTCGCCGATGTCCGCCGTGTTCGACAGCTCGCCGGGGCTGGCAACCGCGATGCCCTGGTAGTTGTCGAAGCCGTTGTCTCTCAACTTCTCTGCCGTCGCCGGGCCGACGCCCGGGAGGTCCTCGAGGTCTTCACCTGTGGACATACTCCGGGGTTGTGCCGCCCCCTACATAAACCTCCGTTTACACCATAGTGAAAGTGAAACAGGACGGCAGCGGAAGGGCCCGGCCGTCGCGAACCCACAGATTGAAAAGAAAGACACTTCGCCCGGCGCACCGACCCGCCCACGATGACGTTCTTCGAGCTGCTGGCCGACCGCGTGGGGGCCGTCGACAGCGTCGTCTCGGTCGGGCTGGACCCCGATCCCGACCGCCTGCCCGCAACCGTCCGGGAGGCCGACCTCCCGCGGTGGGCGTTCAACCGCCGGATCGTCGACGCGACCCACGAGCACGCCGCCTGTTTCAAGCCAAACGCCGCCTTCTACGAGGACCCCGAGGGCTGGCGCGCACTCCGCGAGACGGTCGCCTACGCTCACGGCAAGGGCGTCCCCGTGTTGCTGGACGCCAAGCGGGCCGACATCGGGAACACCGCCCGCCGGTACGCCTCGGTGCTGGACGAGGACGGACTGGACGCCGACGCCGTCACCGTCAACCCATACCTCGGGCGGGACGCCCTCGAACCGTTCCTCGGGCGCGAGGACGCGGGCGTGTTCGTCCTCTGTCGGACCTCCAACCCCGGCGGCGAGGACCTGCAGGACCTCGAACTGGCCTCTGGCGAGTCGGTCTACGAGCGGATCGCGGCGCTCGCGGACCTCTGGAACGACGCGGGCAACGTCGGCCTGGTCGTCGGTGCGACCGCCCCCGAGGAACTGGCCGAAGTCAGGGAGATCGTCCCCGACGTCCCCTTCCTCGTGCCGGGCGTCGGCGCACAGGGCGGGGATGCCGAGGCGGCCGTCGAGCACGGACTGGCAGCGCCCCCAAACGTCGACAGGCCGGTGGGACTGGTCAACTCCTCGCGGGGGATCATCTTCGCCGGCGAGGACGCCCGCGACCCCGAGGCGTACTTCGACGCGGCCGGCGAGGCGGCCAAACGGCTCAAGCGGCGGCTCAACGAGTACCGGTGACGGTCAGAAGCGGTAGGTGTCGACGCCGTCGGGCATGTCCTCGTCCCCGGGGACGTGATC
>CAZUWC010000194.1:0-4495 GCA_964623935.1 uncultured Halobacteriales archaeon | reverse complement strand
GGCCGGGTTCCCTGTACGGAGACGTTCCCGACGGATAAGACTGGCGAGTGTTCATCGAGCGTCGTCTGACGCGTCGATGTCGTCCGTCGTCTCCACGTCGGTCTCCTCGGTCGGCCAGACGACGCTCCCGAGGAACGGGACGCCGATGCGCTGTGCGGCCCGGGAGATCATGTGCGCCCCCGTGGGCACCGTCAGGAACAGGAAGAGGATGCCCACCAGCGACGGGAGGCCGCCGTCGCCGGGGCCGAAGTGGACGAACCCCGCGAGGAAGATGGTAGCCGTCCCGAGGGTGGTGGGCTTGCTGGTCGCGTGCATCCGGTTGTAGACGTTGGGCAAGCGCAACAGGCCGATGGTGCCCACCGTGAGGAAGAAACAGCCCACCGCCACGAGGGCCACGACGACGTACGACTGGACCTGGCCGAGGAGCGTCGCGCCGACGGCCAGCGGGGGGGTTCCGGTCATGGTCACTCGCGCCTCACGATGATGTCGCCCTCGGTGACGTACTTCGCGACCGCGACCGTCGAGAGGAAGCCGATGATGGCCAGCACGAGGCTGACAGTCACGTAGAGGCCGCGGTCGGTCTTGAGCGCGAACAGGACGGCGATGGCGACGACGTTGGTCGCGATAGTGTCCAGCGCAACCACGCGGTCGGGCGTGGTCGGCCCGCGGACCACCCGGTAGCCACACAAAAGCGAGAGCACCGCCACCAGCACCAAGGCGGCGTCGGCGACCAGCACGACGAGCGCCGACTCACTCGCCACCGCCGTCACCCCCTTCGTCGCGCCATCGGTCGTCGGCCCGGTCGTCCACGCGTTCGGGCTGGCCGCTCTCCGTCTCCCGAGCCGCGATGGAGCGGTTCGCCGTCTTGGGTTCCGGCGGTGCGTCCGCGGGCGTCATCCTGATCGGCGGCGGCGGGTCGGCCGGCGAGAGTTCCTCGTCGAACAGTTCGAGCGCGTAGTCCTCCCACTTCCGGATTGGTTCGACGACCTCCTCGGGGTGGCGGCCGTCGACGATGTGGACGTACAGCGCGTTCTCGTCGGGGTCGTGGTCCAGGGTGACGGTGCCCGGCGTCAGCGTGATGCTGTTGGCGATGGTCGTAACGCCCATGTCGGTCCGGACCCGGAGGGGCAGAAACATGACTTCCGGCTGGATGGGCATCCCCGGCGCGAGCACCCGGTAGGCGACGTCCACGTTCGCGACGACGATGTCCTTCAGGAAGACGACGACGTAGAGGACGGCGTACGGGACGGAGGCGGCCGTCTTGCTGATCTCGACCCCCTCGCTGTACATCCGCCGGAACACGTACGCGACCGGGAGCCCCACGAGCGTCCCCGAGAGCAGGCCGGCGGCGACGGCGTCAGGTGTGGGTTCGACGCCGCGGACCAGCACCCAGATGACGCCAAAGAGGAGGCCGGCGACGGGCCACCGGCGGGTCACGCGTTCTCACCTCCCGTGGGGGAGACGGCCTCGACGTAGGCTCCACGGTCCAGGGCGGCGTCGGCGGCCGTCCCGGCGAAGTCCGCGACCGGTTCGAACCCGAGGCCGACGGCCACGATGACGGCGGCGACGGCCACGAGGACGGCCACCTGCACGGGGTCGACCGACGCCGCCCGAACCCGCTCGGAGCGTGCGCCCCAGAAGCTCCCCACCCAGGCCCGCGTCGTGTAGACGATTGTCAGCAGCGCCCCCGCCAGCAGGACCAGAAGCACCAGCAGTGTCGCCGTGCCGCCGGTGCCCGCCGCGAGGGACGTGGCGGCGTCGAGCACGAGCAGCTTCCCGAAAAACCCCGAAAGCGGAGGGATGCCAACGAGGGAGAGCATCCCGACGAAGACGGCACTCGACAGGACGGGCGACTGCTGGCCGAGGCCGCCCAGTTCCGCGAGGCGGTTCGTCCCGGTCGCCGCCCGGACCGTCGCTGCCGAGAGGAAGAGCATCCCCTTCGCCAGCGCGTGGTGGAGGGCGTAGACAAGGGCCGCGACCAGCCCCAGGCGGCGGACCGTCGGGGATCCGGCCGCCGCCGCGAGGCCGACCGGGACCGCGATGAACCCGACCTGGCCGATACTGGAGTAGGCGAACAGTTCCTCGAGGCTGGTGCTGGCGACCGCGCCGAGTCCCCCGAGCAGGATGCTGGCGACACCCATCGTCAAGAGGATGGGCGCGAGGAAGGCGAGCGGCGAGTCCCCGGCGAGGACGGGTAAGTCGAGGGGGATGGCGGCGCCGGCGAAGACGGTGAAGTACAGGCGGACGATGGCGTACATCCCCACTTTCTTCGTCGCGCCGGCGAGCATCGCCGCGATGGGCAGCGGTGCGGCCCGGTAGGCGCCGGGCACCCAGAACTGGAAGGGGACGAGGCCGGCCTTGAGCGCGAACGTCGCGAGCAGGAGCGCGCCCAGTCCCACCACGGGAAGCGGGTCGATACCGTAGGCGCCGGGGTCGGCCAGCCGGCGGGACATGTCGGCCATGTTGAGCGTCCCAGTGACGGCATACAGTCCCCCGACGGCGAGCAGGAAGGTTGCGCTCCCGACGACGTTCACGACGAGATACCGGAACGCGGCGGCGGTGTGCTGGTCGTTCCCGTAGAAGGAGACGAAGACGTAGCTCGCCATCAACATCACCTCGAACCAGACGAAGAGGTTGAAGAGGTCGCCCGTGAGGAATGCGCCGGTCACGCCGAGCAGGAGGAGATGGAAGAGGGGGTGGTAGAACACCTGCTGGTTGGCGCGGTCGACGAACCGGACCGACACCGCGATGGCGGGGACGGCGACGGCGGCGGCGACGACGAGCATGAACGCCGACAGCCCATCGAGGACGAGCGTGATGCCGAATGGGGCGGGCCAGTTCCCGACCTGGTAGGCGGCCGCGCCGGGCGCCCCCGGGCCGAGGACGACCGTCCAGACTGCCCAGGCGACGACACCCGCGTAGGTCACTCCACCGAGGACGCTGACGGCCCGCTGGAGTCGGGGACGGCTGCGCGTGAGGAGCGTTGCCAGGACAGCCGCGAGCGCGACCAGAAGGGGTGCGACGACGACGTTCATTGTGCCCACTCCGTGACGTCGATGGTCTCGTTCTCCTGGTAGGCGCGATACGAGAGCGCGAGCGCGAACGCGGTGGTCCCGAAGGAGATGACGATGGCCGTAAGCACCAGCGCCTGCACGAGCGGGTCGGTCGTCGCCGGCACGTCGCCGCCGTGGCCCGCCAGCACCGGGACGAGGTCGTGGGTCCCCTCCGAGACGCCGCCGACGGTGATGAGGTAGACGTTCGCGGCCTGCGAGAGGATGGCCAGCCCCCAGACGACCCGGACGACGTCCCGGCGGAGCACGAGGAAGGTCCCGAGTGCGAACAGCCCGCCGACCACGCCTGCGAGGACGAGCGTCATTCGGCACCCACCACCGAGAGGATGGACAGCAGCGCGCCGACGACGACGCAGTAGACGCCGACGTCGAAGACCAGCGCGCTGGTCAGTTCGATCTCGTGATACAGCGGCACCCCCTCGACGTAGACGAACGTCTGCGTGAGGAAGGGCACGCCAAAGAGCAGGCCAGCCGTGCCGGTGCCGACCGCCAGGAGGATGCCGAGGACGATGAGCCGGCGGTAGACCGCGACGGTGCGGTGGTCGAACGGGCCGGCGCCGGGGTCGACGTCCCGGTCGAGGACGCCCATTTCGAGGTAGTCCAGCCCGTAGGCGACGTAGATGAGGGCGAAAGCCGCCGCCGTGAGGACGCCCCCGATGAAGCCGCCGCCGGGGAGGTTGTGTCCCTGGAGGAGCAGGGAGATGGCCACCACGAGAACGATAGGCACGACGACGCGGGCGGTGGTGCGCATGATGATCGAACTCATCTCATGTCACCTCTGCTCGACGCCGTGTCGGGTCTGTACTCGTGTCCTTCCGGTGCTCGACAGCTACGGCAGGGCAGCCTGCGGCGGTGACCGAGGCCGAGGAAGCCCCCGCGTGCTCGGCTCGGGGGACCACACCTGCGCTCCTCGCTTCGCTGCGGTGCTTGGTGGGTCCGCCGTCGCCGAGCCCGCGGCCCCTTCCAGTCCCGCCCATCGGCCTGCCCTTCCCCGGGTCGCACTATAGAACGTGCTCCCGGCCGTGCGGTGGCGCGCGCTGTCGCGACTCTCGTGGAGCGACAGCAGCGCGCGAGGGATGAGCGAGCGAAGCGAGCGAATCGGCTGGGGAGGTGTGTGGCCGCGGGCGGGACTGAAAGGGGCCGGCCGGTCGATCCCTCCCGGGCGACGCAAGCACCGCAGCGAAGCGAGGAGCGCAGCGAGCCCCGGAAGGTCGAGCGGCCGGGGGCTTTCTGGCTGTCAGCGGCCTCCGTAGTCATTGCTTCAGAGGGTCCGAGAGAGCGGCCGGGGGCTTTCTGGCTGTCAGCGGCCTCCGTGGTCATTGATTCAGAGATTCCGAGAGAGCGGCCGGGGGCTTTCTGGCTGTCAGCGGCCTCCGTGGTCATTGATTCAGCGATTCCGAGAGAGCGGCCGGGGGCTTTCTGGC
>CAZUWC010000193.1:0-4496 GCA_964623935.1 uncultured Halobacteriales archaeon | reverse complement strand
ATAGGCACCTTTGACGTTGACGTCTGCCAGAAGGCTCGGGGACCTGTCAGGCGTTCAGTTTCTCGCCCAGGTCGCCCCGCTCCTGGTACTGTTCGAGGATGTCGCTGCCGCCGACGAACTCGCCGTCGACGAACGTCTGGGGGATGGTCTCGCGGTCGCTGTGTCGTTCCAGCGCCGCGCGGTAGGCGTCCAGGGCCGGCAACACGTCCACCGTCGTGACGTCCTCGCGGTGTCGCTGGATCAGCGCCAGCGCCTTCCGGGAGTACCCACACTGGGGCATCAGTTCGGTCCCCTTCATGAACAGCACGACGTCGTTGTCCGCGATGGTCTCGTCGACGAACTGGTCGACCTCCTCGGGCGGAACCTCCGGTTCGGGCTCGGGTTCGAATGCCATGCGCCACCAACGGCCTCGTGGGGCAAAAGACTTCCACACCTACGCGTCGTCGTACTCCTCGGGCGTGTAGGTCGTCAGTTCGATGGCGTGGATGTCCTCGGTCATGTGCTCGTCGAGGGCGTCGTAGACACGCTGGTGGCGGTCGACCAGCGACTCGCCGGCGAAGACCGGCGAGACCACGACCGCGGCGAAGTGCGCGTCGTCGTCGGGGTCGCGGGGCGTCGTCACTTCCGCCCGTGCGTCTGTGACACCCGCCTCGATGAGTTCTTCGACGGTTTCGGTGTCCATGCCTGCCCCGACGGGCCCGACGGTGAAAACGCTTGGTCGCGCCGTCGGAGCCAAACAGAGCGATTTAAACGCTCACCAGGCCTGTGATCGAACGTGACCGGGATTCTGCTCCTGCTTGGGCTGGGTATGGCCGCCTTCGTGGGATACAACATCGGTGGCTCGACCACGGGACCGGCTTTCGGTCCGGCGGTCGGTGCGGGGGTCATCTCGAAATTCCTGGCGGCGGCGCTGATGTCGGTGTTCTTCTTCGCGGGCGCCTGGACCATCGGCCGCCGCGTGGTCGACACGCTCGGCCGTGACCTCCTGACCGACGCCTCGGGCGTGTTCACGCTGGAGGCCAACGTCGCGGTCCTCTTTTTCATCGGCGGGGCGCTGTTCATCGGCAACTACGCCGGCGTGCCCGCCTCGACGTCGATGACTGCCGTCGGGGCCATCGCGGGACTCGGCCTCGCGGCCGGCCAGCTCGCCTGGGGCGTGATGGGCCGGATCGTCACGTGGTGGATCGTCGCTCCCATCGTCGCCTTCTGGGTCTCGGCGGTCGTCGGGCGGTACTTCTACGCGGCCATCAACCGCCGCGTCGCGCTCCACCGGAGCGAGGGTCCCCTGCTCGAATTCGACCGCTCCGGACCGGTTCCCCGGCCCGAACCCGGCCCGAACACCTCCCGGCGGGAACTCCTCGGGACCGCCGTGGTCGTCGTCATCGGGTGTATCATGGCGTTCGCGTCGGGAACCTCGAACATCGCCAACGCCATCGCCCCCCTCGTCGGCAGCGGGAGCCTCGGGATGGACAACGCCATCCTGCTTGGCGGGGCCGCCGTCGCCCTCGGCGCCTTTACCATCGCGCGCCGGACGCTCGACACGCTGGGCAACGACCTGACCGACCTCCCGCTGACCGCAGCCATCGTCGTCGCTGCTGTGAGTGCGACGCTCGTGACGCTGCTGTCGGCCATCGGCATCCCCGCGAGTTTCGTCATCATCGCGACGATGAGCATCGTCGGCCTCGGGTGGGGCCGGGCGACCAGGACGACGACCGTCTCCGAAGGGGTCCGTGGCGAGGACACCGCAGTGACCGTGGGGTCACTCGCCGGCGACGAACCCGGGGAGGACCTGCCAGACATCGGCGAAGAGGACCCCGCGGACATCCCCGAGGCGACCGACCTCTTCGACCCCTCGACGACCGCCCGCGTCGTCGTCATGCAGAACGTCGTCCCCATCCTCGCGACCGTCGGCGCCTACACCACCTTCCGGTTCGTCCCCTTCTTCGGATTCTAATTTACGGTCACGCGGGGGCGGCGACGTCGGCCTCAAGTTCCTCGGCGTAGCGCTTGATTATCTTCTCCTCGGCGCGGTGGAGCGTCTCGCTTGCTGTGGATTTCGCGATGCCGAGTTCGTCGGCCAGTTCCGTCAGCGAGCAGTCCCGGGGCGTGTGGTAGTAGCCCGCTTCGATGGCAGCCTGGACGATCCGGCGCTGGCGGTCGGTGAGCAGTTGCGTCTCGCCGAGGCGCTGCCGGACGGACTCGACGGTAAAGGAGATGCCGAACGTCTCGAGCTGTGACCCGAGTTCCGAGAGGCGGTCGTTCGGGGCGGTGACCTCCCAGACTGCGGTCCCGTCCCGGACCTCGAAGGGCATCTCCAGGGGCACGCCGGAGTCCCTGGCCGGCAACAACAGCAGGGGCATCGTCGTCTCGAACTGGACCAGCAGTCCCCCGTCTCCCCGACCGAGGGTGTCAACGGACGTGACGTCCTCGTACTCGCGCATCGCCGAGACGACCTCCCCCGGGTCGTCGGCGGCCACTTCCGCGAGCGCGACACCCGCCTGTTCGTCCGACAGCGCCGCCAGGATTCGGAACTCCGCGTCGGGATAGCGTCGGGTAAGGTCCCCGATCCAGACCTCCGCCGGGATCGTCAGGCGCAGTTTCGCCAGGGGCATGTGCGAACGTATTCGCCCCGCTCGGGTATAAGTACTCCCGAACATGTTCGCCACAGCACCCAACGTGTCGGCCGGCAAAGTGCGGGTATGGAAACAGTCTCGCTCGAACGGACCGTCGACGCGTCCCCGACGGCGGTTCGGGAACTGGTCACCGACGTGGGTCCGTTCATGGAGGCGGCGGGGTTCGACGGCGTGACCGTCGCCGACGGGGTCGTCGAAATCACGAACAACGTCGGGCTGCTCACCATCGAACTCCGGTTGCGCCTCATGGATACCGACGACGTCCTCGCCTACGAGCAGGTCGACGGTATCTTCGAGGAGATGGTCACGCGGTACACGGTCGAGGAACCCGACGGCCCGGGCGAGGGTGTGGTGGTGGGGGCCACCACGGAGTACTCTCTGGACGTCGACGTCGTGGGTTCGATACTCGACAGCACTATCATCGCGCGCCAGCGCCGGAAGGAACTCTCGAACCAGTTCGACTACCTCGAGCGAGCGACCGACAGGGCGGACGTGACCGGCGAGTGAGACTGGGGGACGTGGGTCGAACCGAGTTCTTATCATCTCCGTTTAATTTTTTACCGGGGCCGGGGCGTAGTGGCGGCGAAACGGTTTTTTGGATGGATAGCGTCTATTCATCAGCGCGAGGCGACGCGACGGCCCCACAATGTCAACTGAAGACCACATCGACGAGGAGGCGAGGACTGCCCAGGTCGTCGGCCAGCTCGTCAAGTACAGCCGGGAGGTCAACCAGAGCGAGACCGTCGAGGAGGTTGGGACCTACGCCCTCGAGGCGACGTTCCACGTCATGAAAGGGCACCCCGAGGCAGCCATCGTCGAGGTGGGCGACGACGACCTGCGGGTCGTCGAGAGCATGTCCCCCGAGTTATCCGTCGGCGAGGGGCTGACGGCACTCGAACGCCACGCCTACGACACCGGCCGGACCGTGGTCGTTCCCGCCGAGGGCGTCACGGTCGGCTACGAGGCGGAGGACACCGCGGTCCTGACTCCCGAGGAGTTGGGCCTGGAGACGGACGCGGCACTCGCCATCGCCGTCCCGAGCGTCTACGGCGACGCCGAGGGTGATACGGGCGTCATCCTCTCGGTCCGGTGGCAATCCCTGGAGACGGTCGCCGAACACCACGTCCGCCCGCTGGCGTACCTGGCCGACCACGTGGCGACCGCCATCAACAACATCCGCTCGCGGGAGCGCCTCGAACGGGCACGCAACGACCTCGCGACGCGCAAGGAACTGCTGGAGATGTACGGCAGCCTCCTGCGTCACGACCTGGGCAACGACCTCCAGGTCATCTCGGGGTACTCCAGCACGCTCGCCGCGGAACTCGGGGAGGGCCAGTCTGCCGAGTACGCCGAGACCATCGACCGGACCGCGCGCAGCGCGGCAGAACTGGTCGACCGTGTCGGGAATCTCGTCAAGACTCTCGAACAGGACCGCGAACCCGAACCGACGGAGTTGCGGCCCGTCCTCGCGGCGGTCGTCGCGGACGTCGAGGCCAAACACGAGTCACTGACCGTCGAGTTCGACCCCGGGGAGTTCGAGTACCGCGTCTACGCCGGGGACCTCCTCGAATCGGTGTTCACGAACCTCCTCTCGAACGCGGCCGTCCACAACGACGAACCGGTGACCGTCCGCGTCTACGCCGAGGAACCGACGCGGGAGACGGTCGTCGTGGGTTTCGCCGACGACGGGGCGGGGGTCCCGCCCGAGATGCGCGAGGAAATCTTCGAGATGGGCGAGAAGGGCCCCGACAGCGACGGGACGGGGCTGGGACTCGGGTTCGTCCGCGCGCTCACCGAATCCTACGGCGGCACCGTCTCGGTCCGGGAGGGCGACCGTGGTGGCGCCGACTTCCGGGTGACGCT
>CAZUWC010000192.1:0-4500 GCA_964623935.1 uncultured Halobacteriales archaeon | reverse complement strand
ATAGCGACAGCAATCCGTATCAAAGCGCGACGAGCAGGTCCGTCGCGTACATCAGGACGAAGCCGACGAGGAACGCGAGCAGGTTCGCGGCGGTCGCCAGGCGGCCATCCGCGCGGATCAGCGAGGCGATTTCCCAGTCGACCTGGACGATGGCGCCCACGCCGACCGCGAGGAAAAAGGCCCCGAGCGTCGGCGAGAAGGCGAACCCGCCGATCCAGCCCCCGAGGATGACCGGCGCGCCCGCGAGCAGTCCCAGACCGGCGAAGTGCCACAGCGGCGGCCGCTCACCCTCCGCGACGGGCGCCACGACCGCCGGGCCCTCCGTGACGTTGTGGACCATGAACCCGATCACGAGGAACGCACCCAGCGAGACGCGTCCGAGCGCGAACGAGGAGCCGATCGCCAGCCCCTCGGCGAGGTTGTGCAGGCCGATGCCGAGCGCGACCAGGTAGGCAAGCCCCAGGGGCGACACGTCGCCGCCCTCGCCGAGCCACGAGGTGAGCGACTGGACGAGCAGGACCGTCCCCAAGGCGCCGGTGACCACGAGGAGTTGCCCCTCGAAGGCGCCCGGAATCTGTGCCGCGACCTCGAGGGCCTCGAAGCCCGCGTCGAACGCGAGAAAGGCCAGCACCCCCGCCGAGAGCGCGAGGACGGCGTGGAACCAGGTCCGGTCGAGCCGGCGCACGAACGGAAACCAGAGCATCCCGAGCGCGACGGGGATGACACCGACGAACAGGCCGACGAGCGCGAGCGTCCACAGCACTCCGGGGGTCATCCCCGGCGCCGGCTGGGGTGCGACGATGCTGTGACCCATGGTGGCACCGTTCGCGAGCACCAGTTCGGTGTGGAGGTCCCAGCCGGGCGTCCAGTGGTAGGGTATCTCCACGCGGGCGGATTCGAGGGGTGCCAGGGTAGCGGGGTCCGGCCCACTCCCACGGACGGTGTAGTCCCAGTAGGCGTCGTCGACGAGGACCTGCCTGATCGTCACTGGTTCGGGGCCGTTGTTCGTCACGTGCAAGACGACAGTCTCGTCGTCGGGGAGCGTCGCGTGCGTGACGGTCACGTCCGGGAGCGGTTCGCCGGCCTGGACGCCAGCGAAGGGCGGCGCGAGCGCCACCACGCCCAGGAGGACGACCAGCAAGACGACGGGTGCCAGCGCACTCGCCCAGCCTGTCGGACCGAGGTCGGCCAGGCCACCACGCTCCGCGTCTCCCTCCCTCGCGACGCCGCCGTCGGCCGTCTCCTCGGCGTCCTTGTTCGTGGGGTCCGTGTTCGTGGGGTCCGTGTTTGTGGTGTCGGGTGTGTCAGCCATCTCAGCTCACCTCGAAGAAGCTCATCCAGCCCAGTTCGGCGAACTCGGACTGGTGGGCGTGAAACATGTACAGCCCGGGCTGGTGGTCGCCGTAGTCCAGTTCGACGATGCCACGCTGTGCCTGGCACTGCATGATCGTGTCGACGGTCTTGTGGGTCGGCACGAGTGTCGTGCCGTGGTCGTAGTAGTCGAAGAACTGCGAGTGGGTGTGCAGGGAGTTGATGGGGTCGAACTCGATAACGTTGACCAGGTAGATCCGCTGGCGCTCGTCGCGGTCGATCCGGATGGGACGGATGGTCGCGCCGCCCTCCCAGGAGCCGTAGCCGTCGGTGTCAGCGACGCCGTAGGCGAACGCGCGGGTGTTGGCGGCGTAGACCTCGTTCTCGCCGTCGAAGTCCGTGTCGAAGCCGTTCATCACCATCACCATCTCGTCCACCTCGTCGGCGCGGTACTCGTGGTTGCGAAACTCGGCACGCTCGACGAGGTCGGCGCGGTAGCCGTCGTCGATGGGGCCGTGGTAGTTGACGTAGTCGCGGGGGTTCTCCCGCACCCGCCCGGGGTCCGGGTCGACGATCAGGGCGCCGTAGAGCCCGCGGTGGATGTGCTCTTTCAGCGGCAGCGAGTGACAGTGATAGAAGTGGACGCCGGCGGGCTGGGCCTTCCACTCGTAGGTGTAGGAGTCGCCCTGGTCGATGACACCGGGGCCGGTCTGTGGGATGCCGTCCATGGCCGGGTCGACGTTCTTCACGTGGGGGTGGATGGTGTGGGCGTGGCGCTGGCCGTTGCTGAAGTTGATGCGGATGACGTCTCCCTCGGTGACGCGCAGAGTCGGACCGGGCACCTGGCCGTTGTAGGTCCAGGCGGGGAACGTGACGCCGGGCGCGATCTCGATCTCCGAGAGCGTCGCGAAGAGGTCGAACTCGCGGACGCGCTCGGTGCCGCCCGCGCCGTCGTCGCGCTCGTAGACGCGCTGCTGGAGGGCGTCCTGGCCGTCGAACCCCGTGTTGAACTGCCGGAGGAATCCGTGCGCGTCGAAGTCCGTCGACTCGTACTCACCGACGGCGCCGAAGTTGCCGTGCGGGCTGTCCTCGTGACCGTGACCGCTGTGTGCCTCGCCCCGGCCCGACAGCCCGACCGCACCGGCGCCGGCCACGCCCAGGGCACCCAACACGGCGCGGCGACTGACCGCCGCGTCCTCGGCGATCCCCTCCCGCAGGCGGGTGGCAAGCGTTTCGGTGAGTTCCGCGGCCTGCCTGCGCTCGTCGCTCATCCCGTCACCTCCGGCTCGTCGCCCTCGGAGGGTTCCGGTTCGGCCACGCGGATGGCGTCCGCGACCGATTCCGGCAGCGAGACCGTCTCACCCGCTCGCGTCCGGACTGTGACCATGTCGATCGGTGCGACCTCCTCGACGGTCAGCCGCGTGCCCGGCGTGAGGCCGGCGTCGCTCAGGTAGGCCAGTTCCTCGGGGTCGCGGTCGCGGACGCGCACGACGACGACCTCCTCTCCCTCGACGCGCTCGCCCAGCGTGTCGCCGCGGTCCTCGTCGACGGGGTCGAGCGCGTCGTTCGGAATCGGGTCCCCGTGCGGGTCGACGTCGGGCTCGCCGAGCTGTTCGGCGACACGGCGCTCGAACTCCTCGCTGATGTGGTGTTCCAGCCGGTCGGCCTCGTCGTGGACCTCCGTCCAGTCGTAGCCCAGCTTTTCGGCCAGATACGTCTCCAGCAGACGGTGGTGACGGACGACCTCGATCGCCACCGTCTCACCTTCCCGTGTCAGCCGAGCACCCTTGTACTTCTCGCGCTCGACCAGTCCGCGCTCGGCCAGCGTCTCGATCATGCTCGTGGCCGTCGGCGCCGTCACGCCCAGTCGCTCCGCGACCGCCGATGTCGACACCGGCCCGTCGCTCCCGCGCTGGAGTTCGTAGATGGTCTTCAGGTAGTCCTCCATCTTCGCGCTCAACATTGGGATGGTTTAGATACGTCTAAATTAAAAGTGTGTCGATACAAATAACGCAGTGCGCCTTTCGTCTACCTGTTTGACGGCTGCTTCAGACAGACAGTCGCAGAAAGATCACTGGTCGGGCATCGAGACGACGACGCCGTCGATGATTGTGGTGCCCAAATCGAGTCGAACTTGCTGGCCGACGTAGAGACGCTCTTCCCTGAACTGGGGCAGTCCGTTCTCGTCGGGCTGTGTGACGAGAGTGGCCGTGAATCTGACCCGATACCGGGTCACCGTACCCGCATCAGTATCGTTGACTACAGTTTTTTCGACCACTCTGACATCGGTGACGGAATTCACGTCCTCCGCTACCGCCGATCCGTCCTCGATGGCGTCCGCAACGTAGGGGGCTACAGTCGTCTGAAAGACCACTGTCTGGGGTTCACTGACCGTCTCCCCGTCAGCACTCGTACCCTGGGCCTGGGCGTTGGACTGGAAGACCAGGGCTACGCCCGCAATCACGACACTCACCAACAGGAGACTGACCAACAGGTCGACGATATTGACGGTCCCGAAGACCCGTCCGTTCTCGTCGATGATGTCTAACGACATCCTAGTAGTGACGCGATTGGACGAACACGATCAGGTAGGCCATGGACAGCAGGATGGCCGCGATTGCCCACCCGTTTTCGACGCCGCTGACTACCGCACCGAAGGCACCGATCAGCGGCGCGAGCGAGAGGTGTTCGGGTGCCAACAGTGACCTCCATCGCTCTCTGGAATCCTGAACAGCTACTTTTTTCGTTGACATATTTGACGTTACGTGTGAACATTTATCAATGTTTGTACCCCTTTTTCAGTTCTGAGAACGCCAGTCCTCGCCAGTGAGTGACGGAGAGTAATTGGGTCCCTGAAGTACTGAGCGATGGAGTGTCTGACCGACCGCACAGTGACATCCACCGCGCCGTGAACAGAGAAATCGAAGACCCCTCAAGCAGTCGGACAAAGCCCGACGACGGCGCGGCTTCCCTGCATGGGAATACCGGCTAAGAGCTCGGGTGGCGGCCCGACTTCTCCGAGCGTCGTCTGCCGAGGTGGGCTCTGCTCAATGGGAGTCGGGGCGCTGTCACAGGCGCTCCCATCCCATGAGATGTCATCGCCCGCCGGTTTCAGAGGCAGGCTCTCTCCCCACGGGTCCAGCGACAGCCGTTCGAGCGAGCGCGTGCAGTGCGGTCTATTCGTCGCCG
>CAZUWC010000191.1:0-4510 GCA_964623935.1 uncultured Halobacteriales archaeon | reverse complement strand
CCCACGGGCTCGACCCCTCCGGGGACCTCCTGCACGCGGACTGGCGCGAGCAACTGGCCGACGACTACCGCGAGCCGACGCTGAAGATCAGCTACGAGGAGGCGCTGGCCCACCGGCTCCGGCGGATCTACCTGCCGATGCTCGGCATCGTCCTCGCGGCGTGGCTCATCCGGACGACGGTCGTCGCAAGCCAGCCCTGGCCCGGGAGCGCGGCGGTCGGCGCCCTGTCCGGCTCGGTCGTCGTCGCAGTCGTGCTGGCGGGCTTTGCCCTCGCGCTCGCAATCTCCTTCCGTCCCCGGGACTGGAAAGGCCACCCCGAACTCCGGTCACAGGAGATCGGCGAGTGGCAGGAGGAGTGACAACCGCGGCGTTGAAACCGCCGGCCCTCCCATCCGGGGACATGACAGACGAGGGTGAGCGCGAGGAGTTCGGCCACGACCCGGTGGGCCACGCCGAGGTCCGGGCGGGGATGACCGTCGACGACCTCGCGCGGGCCTACGGCGACGCTGGCATCGGCGCCGGGGCTCTCTCCGGGGCCGTCGACGTCACCGCCGAGATGGTCGGCCGCGATGACACGGCGGTCTTCATGGGCCTGGCCGGGGCCATGGTGCCCGCGGGGATGCGGACCATCGTGGCCGACCTCCTCCGGGACGGCTACGTCGACGCCCTGGTGACGACGGGCGCAACGCTCACCCACGACGCCATCGAGGCCATCGGCGGCAAGCACCACCACGGCCGCGAGGCCCATCCCGAGCGCTCGGCCCGCGAACACGACGAGCGACTCCGCGAAGAGGGCGTCGACCGCATCTACGACGTCTACCTGCCCCAGGAACACTTCACGGCCTTCGAGTCACACCTCCGCGAGGAGGTCTTTCCGCCGCTGGCCGAGGCAGGGACCGTGAGCATCCAGCGACTGACCGCCGAACTCGGCCGGGCGAACGCGGCGGTCAACGACCGCGAGGGGGTCGACGCGGGGCCGGGTGTCGCCGCCGCCGCCCACGAGAGCGACGTCCCCATCTACTGTCCGGCCGTCCAGGACTCGGTGCTGGGGTTGCAGACCTGGATGTACGCACAGACGTCGGCGCTGACCCTGGACGCGCTGGCCGACATGGACGACCTGACCGACCGGGCCTTCGACGCCGACCGCGCGGGGGCCTTCGTCGTCGGCGGCGGCGTGCCCAAGAACTTCGTGTTACAGACGATGCTGGTCGTGCCCGGGGCCTACGACTACGGGGTCCAGTTGACGATGGACCCCCCCGAGACCGGCGGTCTCTCCGGGGCGACACTCGACGAGGCCCGCTCGTGGGGGAAACTCGAACCGGGGGCTCGCAACGTCTCCGTCTACGCCGACGCCACCATCACGCTGCCGTTCCTCGTGGCGGCCGTCCGGGAGCGACTCGCGGACTAACCCTTGTACTCGGCGACGATGTTCTCCAGGGGACCACGCACCTGTCCCTCACCCTCGACCTCGCCGGTCGGGTGGATGTGGTACTGCTCGCCCATCTTCTCGACGGTCAACACGCCGTCGTCGAGGTTCGTTTCCCAGTCGGCGTCCTCGAGGCGGGCCTGCAGGTCGCCCATCGCGACCATCCCGTCCTCGGCGAAGGCGGCCACCTGCTGGTCGTCGAGGACCCGCAGGCGCGATTCCGGGAAGTGGTAGAGTTTCATGTCGCTGTCCTGGGCACCCTCGTAGAGGTCGTCCGGGTCGGCCTCGCTCCACTCGGACCAGTGTGTCTCCAGTCCCGACTCGACGAACGCGACCACCACCACGGGTTCGTCCTCGTCGTAGTCGGGGTTGTCCGCCGCGACTGTCCGCCTGTCTCCCCCCTCGGGGTCGATCACCCACTCGCCGATCGGCGTCTCGGAGTGATGGAGGACGACAGCGAGGTTCGGCTCGTCGTCGTCCGTGTCGATTACGTACTCGCCAGGCTCCATCTCGTCTCGAATCACGCCCCCAACCCCTAAAAGTTACTCCTCCTCGAACGGCGACCCCGCAGCCTCCGGTTCGTGGCCGGCCTTGCTGATGATGTTCTCCCGGCCGACGCGGAGCTTGCTGATCTCGCCCTCCTCTTCCATATCCGAGAGGAGCATGCTGACCTTCGATTTCGACCACTCGGTCTCGTCGACGATGTCGACCTGTTTCATCCGCCCGCCGTACTCCTCGAGCAGTCCCAACACACGGTCCTCGTCGCTGAGGAGTTCCTCGTCGGCGACGGGCGCCTCCCCGACCGCGGGACCGGCGCCGGCCGCCCCGGCGCTCCCGCCGGCTCCCCCCTCGCTCGTCCCGCCGGGCCACCCGAATCCGCCGGTATCGGTGACGTCGGCGTAGACTGCGAACCCCCCACCCAGGCCCAGCAGGACGAGCACGAGGACAATGAGTATTGGCATCCCGACACCCCCGGAGCTGTCGCTGGCGCCGGCCGGTGTCCGTGTGGGCGTCTGCGTCGTCCCCGCTGTTGGAGTGCCCGCTTGCGAGGCCGTGCCTGCCCCCCCGGTAACCGCCTCACGGGGGACGAAGACCGCACTTGGCTTCTGGTCGGCGAAGTTCCGCTCGCCGAACCAGGTGACCGTCTCGCTGGCCGCGAGGCTCTCCTCGACGGCCCGGGAGTCGGGCGGCGGGTCGACCGCTTCGAAGGCCAGTCCCTCGCCACGGGCCATCACGAGTCGCTGCCCGCTGCCGACGTACATCCCGCCCTGGAAGACGTCGTCGACGACGACCCGCCGGCCGTCGGTCCGCGCGAAGTTCGTCCACCGGAAGGAGAGTTCGACGACCCCGCGGGTCTGGCCGAGTTCGACCACCCGCGCCTCCCGGCGGAAGTCGGTGGCGTTCATCTCGCGTCCCGTCGCGTTCGACCCGAACGCGGTGAGTCGCTGCGCGCGGGCCCTGAAATCCCGGAACGCGTTCGTCTCGGTGGTCTCGAACTCCTCGGCGAAGGTGCGGAACTGGTCGATTTCGGACCCGTTCTCGAGGGGGCGACTCGCCCTGATCGTCCACTGCGCGGAGCCGTCCTCGTTGACGCGGATCACGAACTCGGCGTCGGCAAACCCCTCCGGCGTCGTCTGGAGCAGTCCCTCGCCGGCTGCCCCGGCCGGTGCGCTGGCCCCCACCCACAGGAGTCCGGCCGCTGCGAGCACGACGGCTGCGAGCGCGACTCCGGCGGCGACCCGGCGCATCTACCGGAGTATCAGCCAACGGCAAAATAAAGTCTGTCCCTACAGGGTGACCCACTCGGAGGGGTCGGGCCGGAGGCCTTTGACGCGTGCCTCCCGGGTGCCCTCTTGCTCGCGGATCTCGACGAGGCCGTCGAAGGCCTGCGTGATGACCTGCAGCGTCTGGTCGTCGTGAGCGTTTGAGTCGATGGTGAACAGGCCGAGAAAGCCCGCCGAGTCCAGGCGTTCGCCCAGGACGTGACAGAACTTGAAGACGGTCTGCTGGTCGGTGTAGGTCAGCATCGTCGACAGCGAGGACAGCGCGAGGCGCCCCTCGTCGAAGCCGGCGTCGTGGAGTCGCTCGAAGGAGTTGGTGATGCCGATCCCCATCCCGGTCAGGTCCGCCGGGGAGTCGACGTGGTGGACGTACGCGTCGGTGTCGAGGTTGGCCTCGTCCCGGCAGTCGATGACCCCGAGCTGGTGGCCCCGCACCCCGGGGGCGCGGGACTCGATGGCGTCGATCCAGTCGCCGGCCCCGTCGCCGGTCGTGACCGCCACCGACCCCTCGCCGTCGCGGACCCCGTCGGCGAGGATGTCGAGCACGAGGGCCTCCTTGCCGGTCATCGGTGGCCCGGAGACGAGGATGCTCGACCCCGGCGGGACCGACGATACGACCTCGACATCGAGGACGTCTGCGAAGTCGTACATGCGTTCAGTGTTTGTCGGCGTCTCCCAGCCCACGGATCGTTGCGATGAAGTCTTCGTCGTCTTCGATGCCCCCGAGCGTGTCGGCGAGGTCGTCGCGCTGGGACTCGATTTCGGCCCGCAACGCGTCGTACTCCTCGCTCTCGTTCAGTTCGACGCGGCTCTTGGTCGCCTCCAGGGTCGCCTGCTTCTCGACCAGCGAGTAGTACTCCTGGAGGAGCGCGTCGTACTCGGACCGTTCGAGGAGGTTCTCGACGGTCTCGCGCAACTGGTCGCTCCCCGTGGGCTTCGAGATGTAGGCGTCAAAGCCCATCTCCAGAATGTCGAAGTCGGGTTCGACCGCGGTCACCATCGCGACGCGACAGGCGAGTTCCTCCTCGCGGATGCGTTCGAGCACCTCGTCGCCCGACAGCCCCGGCATCATCCGGTCGAGCAACACCACGTCTACTCCCGCATCGAGCAGGGCGAGTCCCTCGTCCCCGTCCTTTGCGAGGCGCACGTCGTAGTCCTCTTCGAGCCACAGACGGTACGTATCCGCGACGTCGGGTTCGTCCTCGACGATGAGCACGACTGGGTCCGTGTCGGTCATCTGTCTCTGGTGACTGATAGCGTGGCATCATACATAGCCCTGGTGGGTCTCCGGCGGGCAGTGCTA
>CAZUWC010000190.1:0-4550 GCA_964623935.1 uncultured Halobacteriales archaeon | reverse complement strand
AAGCCCCACCCTCAGCGAAGCCGTCAGGCTGAGCAGGGTGGGGTAGTTCACCGGTGTGGTTGTGTAACCCCTCGTCACACGCGCAATACGGCTTTTGTGTTCCTCGCCCGTAGTGGGGGTATGGAGCAATCGAACGACGCCCGGACCAGACGACGGTTCCTCTCGCGGACGGCAGCCGTCGGTCTCGCGGGCGTCGCCGTGACCGGTCTCGCGGGGTGTTCCGGCCAAGACGGCGGGGCTGGCGGCGGCGGGAGCGGGGACGGAACGCCGACGGCCACGCCCACGCCGACGCCGACGGGCCTCCAGGTAGAGACGCTGGAGGTGGAGGGGTCACCCGGCGGGACGGTCCCCGTCAAGCCCGCCGGCGAGACCGCGCTGCTCGATTTCTTCGCGACGTGGTGTGCGCCCTGCAAGCCACAGATGGCAGAGTTGCGGACCGTCCAGTCCGAACACCCGGACCTGCACCTGCTCTCGGTGAGCCAGGAGGAGGACGCCGACCTCATCCGGGAGTTCTGGGTCGACTACGAGGGGACCTGGCCGGTCGCACGGGACACCCGCCTGGAGGCGTTCCAGGAGTACGACGTCACGCGCATCCCGACGATGATCGTCCTGGACGCCGAGGGCGAGGAGGTGTGGCGCCACAGCGGCCTCTCGGCCGCCGAGGATATCATCGAACAGGTCGAGGAGGCACGGGCGTGACGCCAGCGCGCCCGCGGTCGGGGGTGACCAGCAGTGGTTGACATCGGCCTCGTGACGTTCGCGTTCGGCCTGGGGACCGCGACCTTCTTCGCGCCGTGTGCGTTCCCGCTGTTGCCCGGCTACATCGCGTACTTCCTCGGCGCGGACGACGAATCGGTCTCGGACACCTGGCCCGCACGACTCCGTCGGGCGGTGGTGGTGTCGCTGATCACGAGTCTGGGCTTTCTGGCCGTCTTCGGCACCCTCGCGGCCGTCGTGTTTTTCGTCGGAACGCAGTTCCTCAGCGACATCGCCGTCCTCGAGGTGGCCGCGGGCGCCGTCCTCATCACGCTGGGACTGGTGATGCTCAGCGGGAAGACCACCGGCGCGTTCGCGCACGTCCAGCTCCCCGAACGCCGGCGCGGCCCGGCCGGATTCTTCGGGTTCGGGGTCGTCTACGCGGCTGCCGCCGCGGGCTGTACCGGCCCGCTGTTCGTCGGCGTCGCCTCGCTCGCGCTGGCTGGGCCGCCGGCCGAGGCGTTCACCGCCTTCGGTGCCTACGCGGCCGGGATGGTCGTCCTGCTCGTGGGCGTGACTGTGCTGACGGCGCTGGGCAAGGACACGCTCCTGAAACGCATCACCTCGAACACCCGCCTCATCACGCGGCTGGCCGGCGGAGCGCTGGTCGTCGCCGGGATCGTCCAGATCTACTGGTTCCTGTTCGTCTTCGACGGCCTCTCGTACCTCTAGGGGCGCTCGTCCTCCCGCAGCACGGTCGCCGACCGCGCGTGGCCGTCGCCGGTGTCCGCTTCCCCAACCTGGACCTCGGTGAGCGCGCAGTTGCCGTGACTGTGTTCGACGAACGACGCCGGCAGGGCCATCCCCTTGAGGTGGCCGAGCAACACGTAGAGCGGTCCGCCGTGGGTGACCACGAGGACGGTCTCGCCGGCGGTCGCGTCCGCGAGCAGCGCCTCCCAGGCCGCCAGGACGCGCTCGCGGAGGTCAAGCAGGCGCTCGCCGCCCGGGGGTCGCGCCCGTACGCCCATCGCCCCGGCGGTGGCCCTGAACTCCGGGTGGGTGCCGAACAGCGTCTCGCTGGCGAGTCCCTGGTAGTCGCCGAAGTCACGCTCGCGCCAGCGTTGCGAGTAGGTCGGCGCGGGACCGACACCCCCTTCGCGGAGCAGGACCGCCGTCTCGCGTGCCCGCCGGAGGTCGGAGGCGACCATCCGGTCGAGGTCGTATGTCGAGGCGAGGTGCGCCCCGAGCGTGCGGGCCTGTTCCCGCCCGCGGTCGGTCAGCGACGTCGGCGCCCACCCCTGGACGCGCCCCTCCCGGTTCCAGGCCGTCTCGCCGTGGCGGACCAGCACCGCCGTCACCGCTCGGGACACCCTTGCAGGGACTGGTCGGGGCGCCCTCTTAGGCGTTGAGGTTGTGTCACCGAGTCCTGACAGTTGGGAATAGTTTTAAGTGAAAAGATACAACGGTGAAACGTGACGGCCCTCGACGTGTGTCACGTCGGCGACCCCGGGCGGGCGTTCGAGGCGACCGGGTTCCTCGAAGCGCACACCGAGCGCCGGGTGCGACTCGTCGCCGTCCGCCCGGCGGGCCTCGAATCAGCACTCGGTGACGGGAGCGTCGACGCGGTGCTGTTCGGCGGGGGACTCGACGAGGACGGCCGCGAACGCGCCGTCGACGCCCTCGCGGGCGCGGAGACGCCGCCACCGGTGTTCGACCTTGGCGACGGCACCGATTCCGTCCCGGACGGGGTCGAGTACCACGACCTGTACCCGGGCCTCGATCCCGACGAGGCGGCCACACACGTCCTGTCGGCGGTCGACGGCGACACCACGCAGACGGACACCGCGGCCGGGAGCGGCGCGTGGACGCGCCCGGCCTACCAGGCGATGGACGACTACTTCACCCTCGACCCGGAGCGGCGTGTGACAGCCTGGGACCCCGGACTCGCCGAGTGGACCGACGTCGGCGTCGCGGACGCGGTGGGCCGGCCGGTCGAGGAGGCCTTTCCGCCCGCCAGGCAAGAGGAGTTCAGGTCGCTGTGCGAGCGTGTCACCGAGACCGGCGAGACGGACACCGCCGAGTTCTCGACGCCGGCGGGCGACTGGTTGCGCGTGCGTGTCGCGCCGGACACCAGGGGTGGCCTGCGGTGTTTCGTCCGGGACATCTCCGACCGGAAGGCCTACCAGGCCGAGATTGCGGCCACCCGCGAGCGCTTCGAGAACACCATCGAGCGGATCACGGACGCCTTCTTCGTTCTGGACCACGACGAGCGGTTCGTCATCCTGAACAGTCGGGCCGAGTCCCTGCTGGGCGTCCGGGGCGAGGAGGTGGTCGGCGAGCGTTTCTGGGAAATCTTCCCCTCGGCGGTCAACACGACCTTCTACCACGGCTTCACCCGGGCGATGGACACGCAGGAGCCGACGAGCTTCGAGGTCCACTACGAGCCACGGGACCGGTGGTTCGAGGTGAACGCCTACCCCGACGAGGACGGCCTGTCGGTGTACATGGGGGATATCACCGCGCGGGTGCACCTCCAGCACAGGCTGGAGTCGCTCCACGAGCGGACCCAGCGGCTCATCGTCGCCGAGTCGGCCGACGACATCGCCGAGAACGCCGTCGAGGCGGCCGTCGACGTGCTCGGGTTCCCGCTGACGGCCTGCTGGACGTACGACGGGACGCGCCGCCGACTCGAACCGCTGGCCCGTTCGCCGACTCTCCAGGAGCGCGCTGGCGGGGTCGAACCGGTCGAGCCCGGCAGCGGACTCGCCTGGGACGTCTACGAGGCGGGGGACCGGGAGGTCAACAACGCCGTCGCGGCGGCGGCCGCGGCCCCCCACCGTCCGGAGAGTGTCGGCTCGGTGTTGCTCGTCCCGCTTGGCGAGTACGGCCTCCTCGGTGCGTTCGCCGACGAGGAGGGTGCCTTCGACGAGACGGACGTCGAACTGTTTCGCCTGCTCGCGGCGGCCGTCGAGTCCGCGATGGCCCGTGCCGAGCGCGAGCGCGAACTCGCCCGGCGCAACGAACGCCTCGACGAGTTCGCCAGCACCGTCTCTCACGACCTCCGCAATCCACTACAGGTCGCCAATGCCCGGGTCGACATGGCCAGCGAGACCGGTGACGTCGACCACCTGGAGAAGGCCGGCGCGGCCCTCGACCGGATGGAGACACTCATCGAGGACCTCCTCGCACGAGCCCGTGGCGAGCAGGACGTGGAACGCCAGCCCCTCTCGCTGGCGACCGCTACACGGGACGCCTGGGCGAGTCTCGACACCGGCGCGGCCGACCTCGCCGTCGAGGGCGACGCGACCCTCCAGGCGGACCCGAACCGGATGGCACAGCTCTTCGAGAACCTGTTCCGGAATGCGGTGGAACACGGCGGCGAGGGTGTCACGGTCCGCGTCGGGCCCACCGAGGACGGTTTCTACGTCGCCGACGACGGTCCCGGCGTCCCCGAGGACATCCGCGAGAACCTCTTCGACCAGGGCGTCAGCGGGTCGCCCGACGGGACGGGCTACGGGCTGGCAATCGTCGCCGACATCGTCCGGAGCCACGACTGGACCATCGAGGTCGGCGAGAGCGCCGACGGCGGGGCTCGCTTCGAAGTGGCCCACGTCCACTCGCTGACCGAACGCGAACCCGCGTGATAACGCCCTTATACTGATTGCTGTAACGGTTTACCGTTTCAACCGCGTCACGCCGTGCGGTTGATCCGGAAAAGGCTTACAGCAATCACTATGAGCCTGTCATAGAATGCTTCTCGTGGATTGGCCAGGTGGTCAGTACAGGGCACACACATACCGTGACGAGTGATAACCTATATCGAATCCATCAGAAACCCGGTGAAACATCCAGAG
>CAZUWC010000189.1:0-4559 GCA_964623935.1 uncultured Halobacteriales archaeon | reverse complement strand
TCAGTCCACGTTGTCGGTGAGTGGACCGTGACCGGGTGGAAAGCCGACTGCTCGCTGGATGTTGGCCGGCGCGAACGGGACCTGGAGATGTGCGTCCGGACGGACTCGGTGTCGTGCGTCTCCGGCTTGCCGGCCTCGCAGAGAACGGCCGTCCGGGCCGGCGCAGCTTCTCGGTGTCTGCGTCTTCGAAGAACGGTCGGAGTTCCTCGTCGACATCGAGCCGGTCGAATCACGTCCATCGGTCCAGCCCCGTCTGGGCTAGCCCCTCCTCTCTCACCGATTCCCAGTGCGGTTGTACGAGGCGCGTACTGCTGTTTCGCTGTCTTCGGTAAGAGCCGAGCCCGTTTTTCAGCCCAGCCGGTAGACCAGCGCCTCGTAGGGCCGCAACTCGACGCGCGACGGATCGACGGCCGGGTCGCCCAGATTGGCCAGGACGACCTCGGTATCGCCGGTCGCCAGCCCGTCGGGCGCCTCGAAGGTCGGCGTGCCGTCGCCGAAGTTACAGAGGACCAGCAGGTCGTGGTCGGCGCCCGCGAGCGTGCGGTGGATGGCGTAGATTTCCTCGTGGTCGGGCACCAGGAGGTCGAAGTCGCCGTAGACGAGCACGTCCTCGTCGTCCCGGAGCGCGATCAACTCGCGGTAGAACTCGAAGACTGACCGCTCGCGGGCGCGGTCGGCGGCGACGTTGACCGACTCGTGGTCCTCGCCGACGGGGATCCAGGGCTCGCCGTCGGTGAAGCCGGCGTGGTCACTGTCGTCCCACTGCATCGGCGTCCGGGCGTTGTCGCGGCTGAACCGCTCGATGTCGGCCCGGACGTCCGCGAAATCGGCGCCGGCCGCGCGCTCGCTCTCCCAGTAGTTGTGCGCCCAGACGTCCCGGAGCGCGTCGGGGTCCTTGAACGTGACGTTGCTCATCCCGACCTCCTCGCCCTGGTAGACGAACGGCGTCCCCCGGTGGCCGTGCAACCACGTCGCGAGCATCGTCGCCGACTCGTACCTGTAGGCGGGGTCGCCAAACCGGGAGAGTCCGCGTGGCTGGTCGTGGTTGCTGTGGTACAGCGACACCCACGCGCCATCCGCGACGGCCTCTTGCCACCGGGCCATGATCTCCTTGAGGTCGGACAGTGACCACTCGCGGGCGCTCCAGCGGTCGTCCCTGTCGAGTTCGACGTGCTCGAAGAAGATGGTCATATCCAGCGCGTCGGACTCCCGGCCGGTCACGTCGACCGCCGTCTCGGGGTCGATCTCGGCACACTCGCCGACCGCGACGATCTCGTCGGCCCGGCCGCCGTACCCCTCGCGGGCCAACTCAGAGAAGTACTCGTGCATCCGCGGGCCGTTGACGAAGTGCTCGGAGCCGGTTCGGCCCTCGCGGTCAGGGTCGCCGTCGGGGAGTCCATCGGGCTTGGAGATGAGGTTGACGACGTCCAGTCGGAAGCCGTCGATCCCGCGTTCGAGCCACCAGGAGACGACGTCGGACAGTTCGTCCCTGACCTGTGGGTTCTCCCAGTTGAGGTCGGGCTGTTCGGGCGTGAACAGGTTCAGATAGTACTCCCCGCGTTCCTCGTCGTAGGTCCAGGCCGGCCCGCCGAAGTGTGACTCCCAGTTGTTCGGGTACCCCTCGTCGGCCTCGCGCCAGATGTAGTAGTCGGCGTACTCGCCCTCCCCGCGCCGGGAGCGCCGGAACCACGCGTGCTGGTCGGAGGTGTGGTTGAGCACCAGATCCATGACCAGCCGGATGTCCCGCTCGTGCAGTTCCGCGAGGAGACGTTCCCAGTCGTCCATGGTGCCGTACTGGGGGTCGATGGCTCGGTAGTCGGCGACGTCGTAGCCGTTGTCGACCTGCGGGGACTCGTAGACCGGCGTCAGCCAGACACAGTCGATCCCGAGGTCGTCGAGGTAGTCGACCTTCTCGACGACGCCCGGGATGTCGCCGACCCCGTCCCCGTCGCTGTCGTTGAAGCTCCGCGGGTAGACCTGGTAGATGACCGCCTCCTTCCACCACTCGCGGCGGTCGGGTACAACAGGTGTGGTATCCGCGTTGTCCATACCGGACGGTCGCTCCCCTTGCACATAACTGGGGGGGTTACCACTCCTTGCACTCGGCACAGACACGTCCCGTCTCGGAGTGCCAGCGCCGGTCGGCCGTCCCGCCACAGGAGGTACACTCGACGCCGCCGGGCGACCACTCGTAGATCGCCGTCGCGGATTCGACCGCCTCCGCTTCCGTGGCCTCCCTCTCGCCGTCAGCACTGCCCGCGTCGTCGTCGGTCGCCGCCGCCTCGTCCTCGTCCTCGTCCTCGTCCGTCTCTCTGTCCCTGCTGTCGAGGAACTCGTCGAGGGAGGCGTCCTCCATACCTATTACGACAGGCACGGCCGTCTTAGAGGTGACGGCCTGAGGGCATAGCGACGAGCAGGACCGTCTTCCGGAACCCGGAGGGTCGAGCGGCCGGGGGCTTTCCTGACGGTGGCTGAGCTGCCGGATACAGGTGCCGAAGTACGTAGCGGGACCTCCTGCCGGAGCACAACGCCTATGTTGCGACCCCGAAACAGCCTCCCATGACCACCGAAGACGGACTCGACGACGCCGTCCTCGCGCGCCTGGATTCGTACCTCGACAGGGCGGGGCTGGCCGCGGTCTGGTTCGCCCGGCCGAACAGTTTCGCCTGGCTGACCGGCGGCGACAACGTCGTCGACCGGACCGCCGACCGCGGGGTGGCGGCCGCGGGCTACGACGGCGACGGCGTGACGGTCGTGGCCGACAGCATCGAGGCGGAGCGCCTGGCCGAGGAAGAACTCCCCCCGGAAGTGGCGGTCGAGTCGTTCCCCTGGCACGAGGGGACCCTGGAGGCAGATCTCGCCGCCGAGAGTCCCCGGCCGGCCGCCGCGGACGTCGCGGTCGAGGGGTTCGAAACCGTCGACGCCAGCCGACTCCGCCAGCCGATGACCGACGCCGACGTCCGGCAGTACCGGTCGCTCGGCGAGACGGTCGCCGGTGCGGTCGAGGCGGTCTGTCGGGACTGCTCGCCCGAGGACACCGAGCGCGAGGTGGCCGTCGACCTGCGTGGGCGGCTGGCGGCCGCGGGTGTCGAGACGCCGGTCGCACTCGTCGGCGGCCAGCGCCGGGCAGGGCGGTACCGCCACTACACCCCTACCGACGAACGCCTGGGCGGGTACGCGCTCGTCTCCGTCACGGCCAGCCGCGGGGGACTGTCCGCCAGTTGCACGCGGACGGTGGCCTTCGACGCGCCGGGATGGCTGGACGAGCGCAACCGCGCGGCCGCCCGCGTCGAGGTGTCGGCACTCGCCGCGACCCGCCGCGTCGGTCGCGAGGGTGGGACCGCCGGCGACGTCTTCGACGCCATCAGGACGGCCTACGCCGGTGTCGGCCACGAGGGGGAGTGGCGCGAACACCACCAGGGTGGGGCCGCCGGCTACGCCGGCCGGGAGTGGATCGCCACGCCCGACAGCGACGCGGCGGTCCGACTGCCGATGGCCTACGCCTGGAACCCGACCGTGCAGGGCGCCAAGAGCGAGGACACCGTGCTCGCCACAGACGAGGGGTGCGAGGTGCTGACGGCGACCGGCGACTGGCCGACCCTCGAGGCGACGGCCGTCGACGCCGACCTGACACTGGCCCGTCCCGCCGTGCTGGATACGTAATCTCGGTCGAACACTCCGGGTGCTTATACTCCCGAGCGGCGTACTGGCGGGTATGAGCCTGAATCTCGACCCGGACCAACTCGACCGGTACTCCCGGCACATCATCATGGACGACGTCGGGCCGGGGGGACAGGCGGACCTGCTGGACGGGCGGGTCCTGGTCGTCGGCGCGGGGGGACTCGGCTCGCCCGTCATCGAGTACCTCGCAGCCGCGGGCGTGGGGACGCTGGGCATCGTCGACGACGACGTCGTCGAGCGGTCGAACCTCCAGCGCCAGGTCATCCACGGCACCGACGACATCGGCCGCCCGAAGGTCGACTCCGCCGCCGAGTTCGTCGAGAACCTCAACCCCACCATCGACGTCGAAACCCACGAGACGCGCCTGACCGCGGAGAACGTCGAGGACTTCCTCGCCGACTACGGGTTCGTCGTCGACGGGTCGGACAACTTCCGGACCCGCTACCTGGTCAACGACGCCTGTGCGCTCGCCGGCGTGCCCTTCTCCCACGGCGCAATCTTCCGCTTCGAGGGGCAGATCACGACCTTCCCGGGGGGCGAGGACTCCCCCTGCTACCGGTGTCTGTTCCCCGAGGCCCCACCCGAGGGGACCGTGCCCGACTGCGCCACCGCGGGCGTGCTCGGCGTCCTCCCGGGCACCGTCGGCTGTATCCAGGCCACCGAGACGGTCAAGTACCTCCTCGGGACGGGCGAGTTACTCGACGGCCGGATGATCTTCTACGACGCCCGCGAGATGTCCTTCGAGGAAGTGCCCGTCCGGAAGAACCCCGACTGTCCGGTGTGTGGCGAGGGCGGCGTCGAGTCGGTCCACGAGGTGGAGTACACCGAGACCTGTGCCATCGGCGCCGATTGACGCTGTATTCCGTCTCGGCCGTTCC
>CAZUWC010000188.1:0-4561 GCA_964623935.1 uncultured Halobacteriales archaeon | reverse complement strand
GCCGACTTGAGGGGGACGCTCACATCGCCAACCGTCCCGGGAGGGCGGTGTGCGATGCCCGCGAGCGTCCCTCCGTCGGGAGTGGTGGTTTCGACCAGGAGGAGGCCGTCGCCGACCGTCACTCGGGGGTCGCTCGCCGCCGTGGCACGTTCGCCGAGTGTCTCGATTACCTGTCGGAGGAGCCGGTCGGTCACGGTCACACACCTCCGGGCGGTCGAACGTCGTGCCCGCCGCCGGCCGGCCCGTCGAGGCCGTGCCGTTCGAGGTGCTCGGCGACCGCGGTGACGTCGGCGGGGCCGGCGAACGCGAAGAACCCGTCGACGTAGGGGAGCGCGGTCGCCATCCCGCGGCAGGTCGGTTCGTAGCCCGCAGTCGCTGCCAGTGGATTGAGCCAGACCACGGCCCGGGACCGGCCCGACAGCCAGGTGATCCCCTGCCGCAGGTCCTCGATCTCGCCGACGTCGAGTCCGTCACTGACGACCAGCGTCACGGTCCGGCGGCCGACCGCGTGGGGCCACTCCCGCCGGAGTGTCGAGAGCGAGGCCCCGATGCGGGTCCCGCCACCCCAGGCGACTTCCGCCCCCGCCAGCGCCGCACTTGGGTCACCCTCCGCGCGCTCGAAGATGTCCGTCACCTCGCGGATGTCGGTGTCGAACAAGAAGACACGAACCGACCGTCCTTCCGCCACGAGTTCGTCGAGAAACGTCAGGAGGAACCGCCGGTCGATGGCGTCCACCACGGACTGGCTGACGTCGACGAGGACGCAGGCGCGGAGCGCGGCCGGGATGCGCTCGCGGTGCGGGAGATGGACGGCGACACCGCCGGTGTCGAGACTCTCCCGCAGTGCCCGGCGGGCGTCGACGGCTCCGCAGGCCCGCGCCCGCGACCAGCGCCGGCCCGACAGCGTCGCCAGCGCGCGGGCCAGGCGGCGCGTCGCAGTCCGGTCCAGCTGCGTCCCGGGCGCCGGCCCCTCCCCGTCGACTGCCGTCCGTGGGCCCGACGCGCTGTAGGTTCCGGGACGCGCCTCGGTCGTCGCGTCGGTGTCGTCTACCGCCGAACTCTCTGCTACCTGCCGGGCCAGCACCTCGGCGTCTCCGTCCGAGCCCTCATCCCCGGCACCGTCGTCCCCGGACGGGTCGGTCTCCACGTCGAAGTCTTCGGGGTCCAGCACGGCCGCCGCGTCGCCGGGATCGAGTCGCTCGCCCCCGCCGTCCCCGTCCCTCCCGCGGTCGCCGGTCCCGGAGACAGTCGCGGACGCTTCGAGGCCCGTCCGGAGACGGTACCAGAACTCGCCGAAGTGCTCGGCCAGTATCTCGCGGTCGCGCGGGTCGGTGACGAGCGTCGCGGCGAGGGCAGCCCTGGCACGGCGTCTGTCGTCGAATCCGACACGGACGAGCGCCTCGACCGCCGGGAGCGCGGCGGTCGCCTGGACGGCCGCGCCCTCGCGGCGCAGGACCCGCACGAAGCGGACCACCTCGCGGAGGACGTGCCGGCGTGCGGCCGCGAAGTCCGGGAGGTCCGCGGCCATGGTCAGTCGTCGGCCTCGGCCCGTTCGCGCGCCTCGTGGGCGGCGGCTTCCAGCCGTTCCAGCAAGGCGGTATCGAGGTGCTTGACGTCCTCGGCCTCCTTGAGGAGTGCGCTGATGGTCCGCTCGATCTCCGCCGCCGAGACCTGCGAGTCGTCGCCGTCGCCGCGCAACATCGCCACCGCGCGCGCCCAGTCGAGCGTCTCTGCGACGCCGGGTTGCTTGAGGAACGACTCCTCCCGGAGTTCCTGGACGATGGCACACACCTCCGCGGCGACCGCGGCGTCCAGCCCCGGGACCTTCCGCTGGACGATCTCCAGTTCCTCCTCGAAGGTCGGCGGCTCGACGTAGAGGTACAGACACCGGCGCTTGAGCGCGTCGCTCAGCCCCCGGGTGCGGTTCGACGTGATGACGACCACCGGCGGCTGGTCGGCGCCGACGGTTCCGTACTCGGGGATGGTGACCTGGAAGTCCGAGAGCACCTCCAGCAGGAACGCCTCGAACTCCTCGTCGGCGCGGTCGACCTCGTCGATGAGCAACACCGGTGGCCTCCCGCCCTCGTGACGGAGCGCGCGCAACAGTGGCCGCTCGAAGAGGTACTCCTCGGAGAAGACCGACTCGCCGACGCCCTCGCCGCTCCGGGACTGGACCTCGAGGAGTTGCTTCGTGTAGTTCCACTCGTAGAGCGCGTGCTCGGCTGCCAGCCCCTCGTAACACTGGAGCCTGACGAGTTCCGTCTCCAGTCCCTCCGCGAGTACCTTCCCGAGTTCCGTCTTCCCGGCGCCGGGTTCCCCCTCGACGAGCAGGGGTTTGCCCATCCCGAGTGCCAGGAAGACGGCGGTGACCAGGTCCTCGTCGGCGACGTAGTCGGCCTCGTCGAACAGTCCCCGGAGGTCCTCCTCGGTGAAATCTGCCAAATCGGCGTGCGTGGCTGGATCAACCATTCGGGGCCACTTCCGTATCCAGATAGCGACCGGGGTCGTCCTTGAAGCCGTCGGCACAGCCCTGCCCGCAGAAGTGGTAGGTCTCGCCGCCGTGCTCGACTCTCGCGGCCGCCTCGCCGACCGTGACCTCCATTCCACAGACCGGATCGACCGCGATGTCGTCGCCGTCCTCCTGGCTTGTGGCACTCGCAGCGTCGATATCGACCGAGGCATTGGCGGCGTCGAGCGCGACCGGTCCCTCGGCGTCCCGTCGGAGGCTGATCAGTTCCGCGAGGATGCTCACGGCGATCTCCTCGGCTGTCTGGGCACCGATGTCCAGGCCTGCGGCCGTGGTCACTGCGTCCACGACTGTTTCGGTGTCGAGTCCGAGGCGCTCCCCGACCGTCGCCGCGAGTTCGTCACGGCGCTCGTCGCTCGCGACCAGTCCGACGTACGTGGCCCCAGCCCGCAATCCCGCGAGCACGCCCAGTTCGTCGTACTCGCCCATGGAGGCCACGACGACGTACTCGGCACCCTCGATGGCCGTCGCGACCGTCTCCGGGTCGGTCGCTGCGACCGTCCGGTCGGCACCCTCGAACGGGGGGACCTCCTCGTGGGTCTCGGCGACGACTGTAATCTCGTAGGTGAGACGATCGGCCATCTCGACGAGTGCACGGGCGATGGGCGAGTCGCCGACGACGACCAGTCGCGGCACCGGCGTCACCGGCTCGACGAACACCTCCAGGGTCCCGCCGCTGTGGCAGGTCATCGGGTACGCCTCCAGGCCGGGCCGGTCGACGTCCTCGGGATCGGGTGCGAGTCCGACCAGCACCGGTTCGCCGTCCGCGAGCGCGTCGGTCGCGACGTCCTCGACGACCGACCGCGCACAGTCCGCACCGCCGACCCACCCGACGGTCTCGCCGTCGGGCGTCACGAGCGCACGGTCACCGACGTTGGCCGACACCGGCGGCTCCCGCCGCACGACCGTCACGCGGGCGTAGGGCTGACCCTGCGCGTCGAACTCCGCCGCGACGTCCTCGACCTTCGCCGGCGAGGCCGCGTTCGAGTGCTCTCCGTGCCCTGTGTTGTCCGTCATCGGGCCCGCGTCAGTCCCCCGCGGCCTCACCCTCACCCTCGCCGTCCAGCTCCAGGTCGAGCCGGTCGGCGGGGTCCTTCGCGAGGCCGGCCTCCTCGAGTGTCTCCCAGACACGGTCGGGCGTCATCGGCATGTCCACGTGGGTGACCCCCGCGTGAGACATCGCGTCGACGACCGCGTTGACGATGGCCGGCGGCGACCCGACGGTCGGGGACTCCCCGACGCCCTTCGCACCGATGGGGTGATGCGGCGAGGGCGTCACGGTATAGTCGGTCTCCATCTCCGGAATCTCCATCGCGGTCGGGAGCAGGTAGTTCATGAAGTCCCCGGCGGTGACGTTGCCGTTGTCGTCGTAGGCGACTTCCTCCATGAGCGCGGTGCCCATGCCCTGTGCGAGCCCACCGTGGACCTGTCCCTCGACGACCATCGGGTTGATGCGGTTCCCGCAGTCGTCCAGCGCGTAGAACTTCCGGAAGTCGATCTCGCCGGTCTCGCGGTCCACCTCGACGACACAGACGTACGCGCCGAACGGGAAGGTCATGTTCGGCGGGTCGTAGTAGTCGACGGCCTCCAGGCCCGGTTCCTCGTCGGGCGGGGAGTTCATGTAGGAGGCGCCGGCAACCTCGGCCATCGTGACGGTCTGCTCGGGGACGCCCTCGATGTGGAACGCGCCGGTCTCGCGGTCCCAGACGACGTCCTCCTCGGCGACCTCCATCTCGTTGGCGGCGATGGACTTTGCCTTCTCGCGGACCTTCCGTGCCGCGACTGCGGTGGCGGCCCCGCCGACGGGCGTCGACCGCGAGGCGTAGGTGCCCAGCCCGTACGGTTCGGTGTCTGTGTCGCCGTGTTCGACCTGGACGTCCTCGACGTCGAAGCCCAGTTCCTCCGCGACGATCTGGGCGAAGGTGGTCTCGTGACCCTGCCCCTGTGTCTGGACGCCGATCCGCACGGTGGCCTTCCCCGTCGGGTGGACACGGATCTCCGCGGAGTCGAACATCTCGACGCCGGCGATGTCAC
>CAZUWC010000187.1:0-4578 GCA_964623935.1 uncultured Halobacteriales archaeon | reverse complement strand
GACGCCCGCGGCCGCGGCCCGCCCCTCTAGTCCCTCGCAGAGAGCCCGCCCAATCCCCTCTCCACGCGCATCTCCCTCGACGACCACCGAGCGGAGCAGGCCGACGCTTCCGTGGGTTTCGACGCCACCCGCACCGACGCGCTCGTCGCCACGGAAACACACGTACAGGGAGAGCGCCTCGCGGTCGGGGGTGAGATCGGCAGTGGGCAGCCCGTTCCGCTCCAGGAGCGACTCGACGTAGGGACGGTCGGCGTCGGTCGCCGGTTCGAGGATGAGGTCGTTGCCTGTCATGGTCTCTCGTTCTCAGTCGATGACGGTCCCCTCGTGGAGGAGTTCGCCGCGCTCGAAGCGGTCGGCACCGAGGTCCGAGACGTCGACCAGCGAGGCCTCTCCGTCGACGACGAGTTCGGCGACCACCTGGCCGGTCGCGGGCGACTGCATGAACCCGTGGCCCGAGAAGCCGACGGCGTTCACGAATCCGGGCCGCGTCTCCCCGATGATGGGGTGGTGGTCGGGCGTGACGGCGTAAACGCCGGCCCACCCACGCCTGACGCGGGTCTCCGGGCCGAAATAGTCCGCAACCCCCGACAGCGACTCGACGACCCGGGCGGCCCAGTCCAGCGACGTCGACTCGTCGACGGTGTCGGGGTCGACCTCGGGGTCCGCGTCGGCGAAGTGCCCACCGGCGACGACCGACCCCTGCCGCTCGGGCCGGAAGTGGGCCTCGCCGTCGACGTCGACCACGAAGGGCGTCGACTCCGGGACCGGCATCGCCGGGTCCAGGACGGCGAGTTTCCGGCGCCGCGGCGAGACAGGCAGGTCGAGGCCGGCCATCTCGCCGACGCGGCGGGCCCACGCGCCCGCGGCGTTGACCACGTAGTCGGCCGCGACGCTCCCCTCGTCCGTCTGGACGCCGGTCACGCGCTCGCCGTCGCTGTGAACGTCGGTCACTTCGGTGTCGGTGCAGATTTCGACGCCCTCCTCGCGGGCGGCCCCGACGAACCCCTGGAGCGCGAGGTTCGGGTCCGCGAAGCCGTCGGTCGGCGAGTACGTCGCTCCTCGGAAGTTCCCGGCGTGCAGGCCCGGACACCGTTCGGCGGCTTCCTCGGGGGTCAGGAACTCGCTGGGGACGCCCAGGCGGTTCTGTTCGGCCACGTTCGCCCGGAACTGCTCGGCTGTCGATTCCTCCCGGACGAGGAACAGATAGCCCGGCCGGCGGTAGCCGATGTCGACGCCGAACTCCCCGGCGAAGTCCTCCCAGACGGCGATGCTCTCTTTCGAGAGGGCGACGCTGACAGGCGAGGAGAACTGCGCGCGGATGCCGCCGTTGGCCCGGCCGGTGTTGCCCGATCCGACGCTCGAACGCTCAAAGATGGTCACGTCCACGCCGCGGCGTGCCAGGTAGTATGCCGACGAGATGCCGATGATTCCGCCGCCGACGACGACAGCCTCCATACGCCCACGCACCGTCCGCCGGGCAAAGACGTTTCGACAGACAGAGGCGGAACGCAACGCTCTTTGAGGCGCGTGGCCCACGGGCGATAGATGCACACCGGTATCAGCGCACGCCTCGACAGAATCGGCACGGACGGGCGGTTCCTGAACGTGCCGATGGACCACGGCATCACCATCGGCGCCACGGACGGCCTGCGGGACATCGAGTCGACCATCGACGCCGTGACCGCGGCGGGGGCCGACTCGGTCCTGACCCAGAAGGGCCTGGCCGACCGGGTCCACCCCAACAGGAACGGCGCGGGCTACGTCGTCCACCTGAACGCCTCGACGACGCTCGGCCCCGACTCGAACGACAAGCGGGTCACCGGGACCGTCCGCGAGGCCGTCCGGGCCGGCGCCGACGCCGTCTCCTACCACATCAACGTCGGCAGCGACTCCGAACCCCGACAGATCGAGGACCTCGCCCGGATCACCGACGCGGCGGGCGACCTGGGAGTGCCGGTCCTGGCGATGACCTACGCCCGGGGGCCCGGCATCGACGAAGACGACGCCGAAAGCCTGGCCCACGCAGTACGACTCGGCGAGGAACTCGGCGCCGACGTCGTCAAGACCGCCTACTCCGGCGACGCCGGGAGTTTCGAGCACGTCGTCGCCGCCACCGCCTGCCCGGTCATCGCCGCCGGCGGCAGCCCCCGAAGCGACCGCGAGATGCTCCAGCAGGTCCGGGGCGTCATCGACGCCGGCGGGGCGGGCGTCTCGATGGGCCGGTCGGTCTTCCAGCACGACACCCCCGGCGCGATGACTGCGGCCGTCTCCGCCATCGTCCACGACGACGCCTCCGTCGAGACGGCGCTCGACACGCTGGAGCGGGGCGTCGCGTGACGGGGACCGGAACGGGCCGAGGCGTGGCGGGCACGGGCGTCCCCCTGGTCACGCCCTTCGACGCCGACGGCGCGGTCGACGAGGCGAACCTGCGGGCGGTCGCCCGGTGGGTCGCCGACGGCGGCGTCGACTTCGTGGTCCCCTGTGGCTCGAACGGCGAGGCCGAACTCATGACCCTCGACGAACGGGCCGACGTCATCTCCATCGTCGCCGACCAGGTCTCGGTGCCCGTCCTCGCCGGCACGGGCCACCCGGGCTTCGCGGAGACCCGCGAGCAAACGCGACGAGCCCGCGAGGCCGGCGCCGACGGCGCCCTCGTCGTCACGCCCTTCTACTTCTCGCACGGCCAGGAGGCGCTCCGGGACTACTACGAGCGCCTGGCCGACGAGAGCGACCTCCCCGTCTACCTCTACAGCGTCCCCTCGAAGACGGGCACGGCACTCGACCCCGAGACAGTCGCGACGCTGGCCGACCACGACAACGTCGCGGGCATGAAGGACTCCTCGGGCGACATGGTGCGGTTCGGTCGCGAGCGGCGCATGGCCGGCGCCGAGTTCGACCTCTTCGTGGGCAGCGGTAGCCTCTACGCGACGGCGCTGGACGCGGGCGCCGACGGTGGCGTCATGGCCCTGGCGAACGTCGTCCCCGGCCTCGCTTCGCGGGTCCGCGAGCGCCACGAGGCCGGCGACCACACCGGCGCCCGCGAACTGTGTGGGTCGGCCGTCGAACTCAACGAGGCCATCACCTCCCGGTACGGCGTCCCCGCGGTGAAGGCCGCCATGCACCACCGCGACGTCCCCGCCGGCCACGTCCGGTCGCCGCTCCAGGCACTCGACGGGGAGACGGCCGCCGAGGTACGGGGACTGGTCGACGACGTGCTGTCGGCCTGACCGGGAGAGTCGATGTGGACCACACAGAAAACGAGGTAACCGAAACACACTCCTACCATCATCTCAACGTTCTATCGAAGAATGCCCGACTTCGACGTCGTCGTTGCTGGGGGCGGGCCCGCTGGTCTCCAGTTTGCCCGCGAGCTGGGACGCCGGTCAGCGTACTCGGTCGTGGTGCTGGAACGAAACGAAAGACTCAGCGATAATGACAAATCGACAGGAGGGACGTTCCACCAGGTCGTCGAGGGTTTCGATATTCCGGACCGGGTGATAATGGATTCGAGTCCGGACGTCGTATTCGAGGGGCCGGAGGCCCAGTCCCGCCTGGAGATTCCGAATTACGTGCTCGATTTCCCCGCTTTCCTCGAGTATCTGGGGAACGATGCGCAGGAGCATGGTGTAGCGATCGAAACTGAAGCGAGGGTGGTCGAGCCGCTCGCGGACGCCGGCACAATCAAAGGTGTTCGCGCCGACCACCGCGGTGAACTGACGGAGTTCCGTGGCGATATCGTGGTCGACGCGACCGGACCTGCGGGGGTGTTGACGGGGGAGTTGGGCATGTGGAACCCCGAGGCGGCCCAGCGTGGTATCGGTAAAGAGTACCAGGTCACCGGGTCGTTTGCGTGTGATTCGATGCTGTTCCGGTTCGACCACGAGTACGCGCCTGGGGGGTATGCCTGGGTCTTCCCGGCCGGCGATGGTGTGTTCAAGATCGGCGTCTGTTGGGTGAACGACTTCTACGAACGCCACAAGCCGGCAAACGGCGGCGCGATCGATGCGTATGTAGAACGGTGGATCGACAGCGACGACCGGTGGACTGTCAACAGAATCGAAGAGATGCACGCTGGCCAGGCACTCTCGGATAACTCGATCAACCAGCGAGCAGGCGACGGGATCGTGGCCGTGGGCGACGCCGTTTCGAGCATCAATCCACTGTTCGGTGAAGGGATTCGACCGGGAATGGAATCGGCCGTGATGGCTGCCGATGTCGTCATCGACGCGCTCGACACCCGAGACGTCTCGCGGGCGACGCTCGTCGAGTACGAGAAGCGATGGAACGAGGAGAAGGGCAGGAAGTGGAAGACCCAGCGGATGGTCGGCGAACTTCTGTACGACTTTGATGCCGACCAGCAGAACCGGTTCGTTCAGAACGCTGGCGAACTATCCACGGGGCAGGCGGACAGGCTACAACGATACGAGCTGACACTGCTGGACCTGATTTCCCTGTATCCATTCAAAATAAAGGACATCCCCAAGGGCCCGACGCTGCTTCGTCATGTGTGGTAATAGCCGGCAGTATAACAGCTCAAAGTCGTCCGCTCCACCAGAGACAGAGAGCGGCCGGACAGTT
>CAZUWC010000186.1:0-4592 GCA_964623935.1 uncultured Halobacteriales archaeon | reverse complement strand
ATTCGCTCTATCCTCCGGCACAAGCTCTCGGCCGAGGGGTACGACCTTCACGTGTGTGTGGATGGGGAGGAGGCGAGGGAGTTGCTCGACGGCGGGACTGTCGTCCCGGACCTCTTAGTGCTCGACGTGATGATGCCCAGACTCGAAGGGACACAGCTGCTTCGCATGATCCGCAGAGGGGAACTCGATGTCCCGTCCGACCTCCCCGTCGTCATGCTCACGTCGCGTGGCAGTGAAGCGGACGTCATCGAAGGTCTGGAATCCGGTGCCGACGAGTACATCACGAAGCCGTTCAGCCCGAGCGAGGTTCTCTTGCGTGTCAAGAACCATCTCGGTGACTCGTGACACGATGACTCCGCTCGTGCTCCAGGTTGGGATTGCCCCGCAGGTCGACCCGTCCGGGACGGCGGTGTTCGTTCTCGGGGTCGTGCTCTCGGTGCTCCTCGCCGGTGTCGCGTTCCTGACGGTCGGCTATTCCGTGGTCCGGTACTGGCAACGGCGCCGACGTGGCGCCCTCAGAGGCGGCCTGCGCGAGGAGTTACTCGACCGCCTCTACCGGCCCGACGGCCCCGAGTGGCACGAGTGGGTCTCGACGCTCTCGGGACGCGAACGGTCTGTTCTCGAGGCGCTTCTCGACGAATACATCCGCGAACTGGAGGGGGAAGACGCCGAGACGCTGGCCGGTCTCGGTGACGCGCTCGGCATCCCCGAGCGTGCCAATCGAAATCTGAGGCGCGGCACCTACTACCAGCGACTCGACGCGCTCACGTGGCTGGCGCTCCTCCGGGAGCCACCCGGGATCGAGGTTCTCGAAGAACACTGCACCGGGACGCCCCGGGAACGGGCCGCAGCGGTCAGGGTACTGTACGTGAGCGACCACCCGGACATCGAGTCAATCGGCGTCGACCTGTTGCTCCGTGACGCCACCGAACCGTTCTCTATTTTCGGCGTCGATACGCTGTACAGGGCTGCCAGGGCCGACCCATCCCACCTGTTCGCACGCGCGGACGCCGACTTTGCCACCTGGGAACCACAGCTCCAACAGCAGGTGTTGCTGGCGTGTCGCCACTTGCGAACCGTAATCGGGGACGCCGAACTGGACTGGCTGGCCGAGTCCCTGCACAGCCCCCACGAACGAACTCGTGCCGAAGCAGTCCGAACGCTCGGCGGCTTCCAGTGGCACCGGAGCCTCTACGACAGAACCGACCTCCGGACGCTGGCGTCCGACCCGTCCCCCGTCGTTCGGGCCAGCCTGTACCGGATGCTCGGTGAGTGGGGCGACGACAGAGCGATCACTGCAATCCGGTTTGCGGGCATGACTGACCCCCACGACCGTGCACGCGTCGCTGCCGCCGAGGCCCTCGTCGAACACAAGGACGACTACGACCTTCAGATTCCCGACGTGTTCGCAGACGCCTGGTCGTGGGCGTGTGCACACGCCGAGTTCGACGACCTCGCCCGGGATATCTCGACTGGCAGGCCCCGGCGGGGAGACTCCGCACGGGAACACTAACACACGATGGTTACGTTTCGAGATATCGTCGTGACGGGGCTGGCGGGGTTCGGTATCGCCGTCGTCGGATATTACCTCATCATAAATATATACTATTCGACCTTGCACATCCTCGCGCTGGCAGAGCTCCGCGAAAACGTGAGAGAGGGAGAATGGGAGCCACCGTTTCGGCCATTCGATAGCCCGTTCTATCCGGGTGTTGCCGTGCTCGTACCGGCATACAACGAGGAGGCGACGATCGTCGAGAGCCTCAACTCGCTGCTGACACTGAACTATCCCGACAAGGAGATCGTCGTCGTCAACGACGGGTCGACCGACGAGACCCTCCACGTCCTGCAATCGGAGTTCGACCTCGAACGACTGGACGCGACGGTCCCCCACGACGTTCCGAGCGAACCGATCAGGGGTGTCTATCGCTCACGAACCCACGAGGACCTCCTCGTGGTCGACAAGGGGAACGGTGGGAAAAGTGACGCACTCAATGCGGGGCTGTGGTTGACCGACCAGGATCTGTTCTGTGCGGTCGATTCGGATACGATTCTGGACAGGAATGCACTCCTCGACATCGCCCGGCCGTTTCTCGAGGACCCCGGGAAGATGATTGCGTCGGGCGGGACGATCCGGGTCGCCAACGACTGTGTGATCGAAGACGGTCAAGTCTCGGAGGTGAACCTTCCGAAGACAGGGTTGCCCGGATTGCAGGTCATGGAGTATCTCAGGGCGTTTTACTCGGGACGGCTGGGACTCGACCGGGTCAACGGCTTGATTTTGATTTCCGGTGCATTCGGCGTGTTCCGGGCAGATTACGTGCGTGAGATCGGTGGCTACCGGCAGGATACGATCACGGAAGATTTCGACGTCGTCGTGCGCCTCCACCGGTACCTGATCGACAACGACCTGGAGTATGCCGTCGAGTTCATGCCCGAACCCGTCGCCTGGACCGAGGTACCCTCGACCCGGCGAGTCCTCGGCCGCCAGCGACGGCGCTGGTACCACGGCATGGTCGAGACGCTGGTCACGAACCGTACCATGTTGTTCAACCCGACCTACGGACGCATCGGGACGGTCATTCTCCCGTTGTTCACAGCCGCAGAGGCAATCGGACCGCTACTCGAAGGATTGGGGTTAATACTGATCCCGATCGCCTGGTATCTCGGGGCACTGAATGTGGAGTTTTTCGTCGTCTTTTTTCTCCTCACGAGCGGGTTCGGCATCTTTCTATCGTGGTTCGGAATCTTCAGCGAGGCCTGGAGTTTCAACCGCTACGACGACCCACGGCAGATTCTCCGATTGCTGTGGTACGGTGTCCTGGAGAACTTCGGCTACCGCCAGTGGAAGACCTACATGGCCTGGCGTGGACTGTTCCAGTACCTGACGGGCGAGGCAGCGTGGGGGGTCATGGAACGGAGTGGCTTCGGGACGGGGTCCGACCCGGCCGAACAAGCGACCGACACCAGGGACCCTGCCCGCCCCGAAGACGGCGGGGAGGACGCCACGGAACGTGGGTTCGTCTGGGGCGATCCCCGGGCCGAAGTGCCCGACGATGTCGAGTGGGACCCCCTCGAGCCCGGCGACGACGAGAATGAGGCGACAGGAGCGGGGACCCGCTCCGAGGAATGACGGCGGGCGCGGTGGCCGTCAGGAGTTGTCGTCGTCGAACGCGAGAGCCGCGGTGGAGCCCCCGGAACAAGTCCCGGTGTTCGGACTGGCATCGGAGGACTGCTGTGTGGCCGAGATCGTCACAGGTAGTCCGAACTAGTCGCCCGCGACGACGTCAGCGTCGGTCGGACCCTGTCCGTCGTAGGCCGCCACCTGTTCGTCGAGTTGTCCGGGGTCCGACACTCCGGGGAGTTCGCGGGTGGCCGTCTCGCAGTCCGCGTCGACGCCCAGGCGGTCACAGACGAGGTCCGCGGCCGCCTCGGCCATCTGCCGGTAGGTCGTCAGTTTGCCGCCGACGACACTTGCGGCGTTGCCGACGCCGTCGTCGGCGTGGTCGAGACAGAAGAATCCCCGCGAGATACCACGCCGGTCGCTGTCGCTCTCGTCGGGGGCGTACAGCGGGCGGACCCCCCACCACGACCGGACTGCCGGCGCGTCCGCCACGGGAGGCAGCATGGCCGCACACTCCTCGCGGGTCCGCTCGAGTTCCCAGTCGGCTTTCTCGTAGTCGTCGGGGTCCGAGACGGGGACGCTCGTCGTCCCCAGTACCACCTCGGACTCGTGGGGGAGGACGATGTCACCGTCGTCGGGGTCGCGACACCGGTTCAGGACGGGGCCGAGCCCGTCGTACTCGACCGAGACCATCACGCCGCGGGACGGTGCCATGTTCACCGACAGGCCGGCCATGGCGGCGACCTCGCCGGCCCAGGCACCCGCCGCGTTGACGACGTATTCCGGTTCGACGTGGTCGTCGATCGATCCGCCGAGTCGGGCAGCAGTCACCTGTCCGTCGCTGACGGTCACCGCCTCCAGCGGTGCGTGCGGGTGAATGGTTGCACCGTTGGCCTCGGCGTCGGCCGCGTTGGCTGCCACGAGCCGTGACGGGTAGATCACCGCGTCCGGCACCCGGATGGCGCGTTCGACGTCCGCCGAGAGATCCGGGGCCAATTCCCGGGCACCCGCGCCGTCCAGTGTCTCGGTCTCGATGCCGACCGACTCGCAGGCCTCGCGTTTCTCCTCGAAGTACGCGGGGTCGTCCCCGCTCAACTGGACGAACAGCCCGCCGGTGTCGCGGAAACACGCGCCGCCGATCGACCGGAGGATGCGGTTCTCCTCGATGCACTCTTCGGCACCGACCGGGTCCGACTCCGCGTACCGCGCGCCGCTGTGCAGGAGGCCGTGCGAGCGACCCGTGGTCCCGCTGGCGAGACCGCCCCGTTCTGCCAGCGTCACGTCGACGCCACGGAGCGCCAGGTCCCGGGCCACGCCGACGCCCGTCGCGCCGCCACCGACGACCAGCACTGTGGTAGAAGTTGCCACGAGTTCGATTATGTCTCCGGGGTCATATGTTTGGTGTTCTTCTTTTCGTTCCCACGAAACAGAAGGCCGACTGCGGGGTCCGGCAGTATTACGCCAGTGA
>CAZUWC010000185.1:0-4596 GCA_964623935.1 uncultured Halobacteriales archaeon | reverse complement strand
TCCGGGACGCCTGCGACCTGCACAGACTCACCGAACAGCTCGACGAGCGATTCGGAACGGAACAGAAGTCAGATTGAGTGGATGGGGAGGGGGAATGACGGTCGCGCTGTCGACCAGCGGCTACGAAGCTGCTATCGAGATCCGCGACGAACAGTGGATCAGCGGCGTCGTTCCACAGACGAGTTACGCGCTCCCCTGGGCAGTCAATTCGGTCAGTCACGTCGACGTCAGCGAGCGACTGGGCCCTCTGACCCAGCAGTTCGTTGATCGCGTCGTTGAGCGACTCGAATCGTACATCGAACGCGCGTGACCCCTCTTCCCGGTGAGTGGTGCGCGAGCGGAGCGAGCAGCAGTTTTTTCGCGTGAGTCGAAGAAATTTAACGACTTACCCTGTCTATCAGGAGGTAATGGGCGACCGGATTGAGCAATACAAAGAGTATCGAACCGAGGGACAGGAACTCAACGAGAAGCTGTTGGATACGCTCACCGACGATGAACTGATAGAAACAGCCCGCTTTCTCGGGATGACCGAGGAGCAAGGCGGTGAGGAGGTTATCTATCACGAGGGAGAACTCGATATGGCAATACAGTCTGACTTTGCGATACACGAGATCGAGCGAGATGGTACGACAGCTCTCGAACGGTTCTACCACGGGGAACGATGGAATACGCAGACGGAGCGGGAGATACTCGAAGCACTACGGGACTCGTACACTTCGCTGTTTGAGATCGAAGAGGTCTTTCCTGATGAACGACTGCTGGTCCTCCACGACATACTGGGACAAGGCGAGTCGCTTATCGAACTGACGGACCTCAAGTTGAGTCAGACGGCAGAGTCGGATGCGCTGATTTTCTTTCGACCCATTCGATTCGATGAAATGACTATCACATCCGGGTTCATGTTTCCCTTCGAATCGAGGTATAAGGACCACCTCATCTCAGTCCACCAGCAAGTGCTGGACAAAACATCGTCACGACCAGAATCTGCCAGACGTTTCTACATCTTCTATCGGATGTATCAAAAGTACGGGAGCCTGGGGTTTGTGATGTAGATGACTATCGGTGCATCCAAGCGGGTCGAAGGGATTTGCGCCGAGTGATGCGCGAGCGGGGTGAGCGCACCCGAGGCGGAAAACGGTGGTCCGCTACCTTTTTGCCCGCACTCGCGGAACGGGGAGGCATGCTGACCGTCCGGGCGCCGGCGACGAGTGCGAACCTGGGCAGCGGGTTCGACGTCTTCGGCGCCGCCTTAGAGCGCCCGGCGGACATCGTCCGCGTCGAGAAGGCCGAGGAGACGACCATCGAGGTGACCGGCGTCGGCAGCCAGTACATCCCCGAGGACCCGGAGAAGAACACCGTCGGCGCGGTCGTCGAGGCCCTTGACGCGCCGGCGACCATCCACATCGACAAGGGAGTCCGACCGGCCTCGGGACTGGGGTCCTCGGCAGCCAGCGCCGCCGGGGCGGCGGTCGCGCTGAACGAACTCTACGACCGCGGGCACACCCGCGAGGAACTGGTCCCCATTGCGGCCGAGGGGGAGGCCGTCGTCTCGGGGGATGCCCACGACGACAACGTCGCGCCGGCCATCGTCGGCGGGTTCACTGTCGCGACCGACGACGGCGTCCGGAGCGTCGACGCCGACATCCCGCTGGTCGCGTGCCTGCCCGACATCGTCGTCTCGACGCGGGACGCACGCGAAGTCGTCCCGGAGTCGGCGTCGGTCGCGCAACTGGTCGAGACGGTCGGGAACGCCGCGACCCTGGCCGTGGGAATGTCCCGGGACGACCCAGACCTCGTGGGCGCGGGGATGTACGAGTCGGTGGTGACGCCGGCCCGCGCGGAGTTGATCGACGGCTACGCGGCCGTCCGCGAAGCGGCACTCGACGCGGGCGCGACCGGCGTGACCATCAGTGGCGCCGGCCCCTCCGTCGTCGCGGCCTGTCACGAAGGCGGCCGCCAGGGGATCGGCGTGGCGATGCTCGAAGCCTTCGAGTCGGTCGGCGTGGACGCCCGCGTCTACACTACCCGCGTCGGCGATGGCGCCCGATTCTTCTGATCACTCGTCGGAGCCGGGTTCGACACCCGGATCGTCGACGCGGGGACGCTCGACCCGCTGTCCGTCCTCGGCGAGTCGGAAGCCACCGGTCTCGGCCCGGCCCGAGAGTTCCCGCTGGGGGAAGGGAATCTTGACGTCCGCTTCGTCGAAGGCGTCCTTGACGCCCTGGACGACGTTGTCGATGGCCTGCCACTTCCGGGGTGGCATCGGGCGGTCGATCCAGAAGCGCAACTCGAGGACGATGGCCGAGTCGCCGAAGGACTTCCGGACGACCCGCGGGGGCGGTGAGTCGGTCACCATTTTGACCGCCTCCATGGTCTCGCGGGCGATGTCGGCGGCCCGCTCCGGGTCGGCGTCGTAGTCGATGCCGACGTCCAGTCGGATGCGGAGGTGGCCCCGCTGGCTGCGGTTGACGATTGTCTGGTTCGCCACGCGGTCGTTCGGAATCACGACCGTCTCGCCGTCGAAGTTCTCCAGGCGCGTGTTGACGATGGTGATGTCGGTCACGATGCCCTCGTCCTCGCCGACCTGGACCCAGTCACCGATGGTAAAGGGCCGCGAGAACATCAGCACGAACCCGGCGATGAGCGACCCGAGCGTCTGCCGGGCGGCCAGGCCGACGACGATACCCAGAAAGCCCGCCCCGACCAGCAGGCCCGAGAGGTTGATGCCCCACACCGTGAACGCGGTCGCGGCCACCAGGGCGATGACGCCAAGCTGTCCCACACGGAGCATGATCTCCCGCTGGTGGTCGGTGACGCGGTCGCTGCGCTCGGCGAACTGTTCGATGCTCTCCCGCAGGAGGTCGGTCGCGACGTAGCCCGCGAGTGCCAGCCCCATCGTCGCCGCCACCTTCGTCAGCAGGGGCAACGAGAGCCCCAGGAACCGCAACACCTCGACCGCGACGTCGACCAGCCCCCAGACGACGAGCAACGCGATGGCCGCAAACAAAAAGAGGGCGAGCTGGAGCGTGCGCAACACCAGCCCCCCCAGTGTCGTCGGGACGACCTTGCCCGCCCTGTCGAGGGCGTCCGAGACGCGACCGGCGGGTATCCGGCGGCTGACGGCTGCACTGATCCGCCGAACGACGAAGGGCGCGAGCAGGAGCGCCACGGCCAGCGTCACGACGAGCACGCCCGCGGTGACTGCCAGCCGCCCCTCGGTCGTGGTCAGCCGCTCCAGCAGGTTACGGGCCTGCGATGGCACCGTGGCGTTTTGCAACACCACGCCTGCGAGGGCCTGCATGTCTCGGGCCAGGTCCCCGGGGGACTTGTCCCTTGTCAACCCGGCGTATCAGGCCAGCGACCGCTCCAGGAACCGCTCGCGGACGTGTTGCTCGGGCACCGAACACTCCTCGCGCTTCCCGAACACCTGGTAGCGGTGCTCGGCGACGAGATCGTAGACCGCGTCCCGGAGCCCCCGCGGGAGGAAGATCAGTGGATACAAAAGCGGGACGGGCCCGTCGAGGTACCGGCAGACCCGGAGTGCTGCGGTCGATTTCGTGTAGTGGCCGTCGCTCTCGACGAGCACCACCGAGTCGAAGTAGTCCGGCGTGAGGCCCTGGCGGTCGAGCATCTCGCGGCCCACCTCGGATTGCAGCGGCGCGAACAGTATCTTCCCTTCGGCGTCCAGGCGCACGATGGCACGGATGCTCGCGTGACAGAGGTTACAGACGCCGTCGAACAGCAACACCGGGCGGTCGACGCGGTCGGCGATGTCCGCGGGGCTGTCTGCGTCGGTGGCGTGGCCGTCCTCGTCGGTGGCTTGCGGGACTGTCATTCCGGGTCCTGTGGTCCGTGAATCTCGGTTTTCCGTGCCTGGCTCGTCCGTTCGATGCGCACGTAGTCCTCCACCGGGAGGTCTGCGTCTTGCGCGGCCACGAGCTGGGCGTCGACGAGCGTGTTCAGCTGTTCGCCCCACACCGCCGGGGGCTGGGATTCGACGTGCTCGGCCCACCGCTTGACCTGCTCGATCCGCTGGGTGCGTCGCTCGGCCCGTTTTTCCGCCAGTGCGTCAGGCGCGTTCGAGTCGGTCATACTCTTTTTCGACACCGAGTTTCCCTATCCAATCTTCGAGGCGCTCGGTCCTAAGGCTTTCCTCCTCAGAATGACGACGTAGCCGGCGACGAAGACGTGATCGACCCCCCGACTGGAGAGGAGCGACGAGAACCCGATCGCGAGGGTGTCGAGGCCGATGGGTTGCCGCTCGACCACCAGCGTGTCGCCACGGAGTTCGACGCCGCCCATACCCACCAACCTCGGCAATAGCTCATACTGTCGGCTATAACTTCGTGAGCGATTTCGCGCCCCGGGTGGGGCGAAACTGCTCACGGGCTTATAGCCGACAGTATCAGACGCCCCGGCCCTGAATCTTCTCTTTCTCGGGGAGGTCGACGTTGGCGTCGCCCTGCATGCTCTTGCCGACGTTCGAGGCGATGGCCGCCAGTTCCTCGGGGTTGTCCCAGTTGTTGACCGCCTGGACGATGGCCCGGCCCATCGCCTCGGGGTTCTCGGCGCCGAAGATGCCCGACCCGACGAAGA
>CAZUWC010000184.1:0-4638 GCA_964623935.1 uncultured Halobacteriales archaeon | reverse complement strand
ACGGCCGACCGCGTGGCGGACGGCGGCACGGCGACCCCGACGGGGACGGACGCCGGCCGGCTCGAGGGGATGGAGCTGACGGGGTTCGTGACGCTGTTGCGCCGCGAGGTGTTGCGCTACGTCCGGCGCCCCTCGAACACGTTCGTCCCGCCGATGATCACGAACGTCCTCTATTTCGCGGTCTTCGGGGTCATCCTCGGGGGCCGCATCGACGCCATCGCCGGCTTCGACTACATCGTGTTCATCCTCCCCGGGCTGATCGTCCTCGGGAGCATCTCGAACGCCTTCGAGAACGCCTCCTTCTCGATCTTCCACGGCCGGTGGAACAACTACATCGAGGCCGTCGTCACCTCGCCGCTCTCGAACCGCGCGATGGTGCTGGCCTACGTCCTCGCCTCGGCGCTGCGGGGCCTGCTCGTCGGGACCATCATCGCCGTCATCGGGATCATCTTCCTGTGGCTGACCGGGTCGGCGCTCTCGGTCGCCCAGCCGCTGTACCTGGCGGCGTTCATGCTCGTCATCGTGTTGCTGTTCGCGGGCTTTGGCGTCGTCGGCGGCCTCTGGGCGCGCGATTTCGACTACCTGACGGTCCTCAACCAGTTCATCATCCGCCCCCTGGTCTTCTTCGGCGGCGTCTTCTACGCGCTCGACATCCTCCCGGAACCGTACCGGACGCTCTCGCTCGTCAATCCGATGGTTTACATGGTAAACGGTGTCCGGTATGGCTTCCTCTCCTACTCCGACATCGACCCGAACGCGTCGCTGGCCGTGCTCTCGGTGCTGACGGTCGCGGTGGTCGCGCTTGACGTCTGGCTGTTCCACCGGGGATACGGACTGGTCGAATAAAGCGCGTTGGACGGCCGTCGGACCCTGCCCGCGCCCGACAGCCGCGTCCGCGAGTCCGTGGCTCGTACCGTACGGGTCGCCCCGTACTCGGCGGCCGCGTGGCCACCCGACCCGGATATTTGGCGCCTCCGGGGTGGCACCCTAAAGGTACGCCGTCGAGAGATTTACGTCTGTCGGCGGGGGAATCAGACGTCGTCGGGCGCGTCGGGGTCGTCCTCGACGTCCCGCTTCATCGAGTCACGCCGGGCCTTGGCGTCGCGGCCGGTCGCACCCTCGAGGAAGTCGTTCTTGACGGTCACGGCGTCCTCGGCGGCGTCGACGTGGCCCGCCGCGATGACGTCCTCGGCGGGGCGTTCCTCGATGTCCAGCGCGAGTTTGCTCTTCTTGCCGCTGTACTCGATGGCCCCCGCGACGACGCGGTCGAAGACCGGATTGTCCGGCTCGGACACCACGTGCAAGGCGTTGCCCTTGTACTCTTCCGTCCCCGTGATCGCCCCGAAGTGGTCCTCGATGAACGCCTCCATGTCCTCGACGCGGTCCTCGAGGTGCTCGCCCCGGCGCATCTTGTACTCCCGCATGGCCGGGGCTTTGCGAGGGGGCGTCTTACCTTTTTCGAGGCACACCCGCCGGGTCACTCCCCCGTCCGGTGTGTCAGTGCCCCGCGGTGACACTCCGGACAGAAGTCGCCCTGCCGGAGCGACGAGGACTCGACGGCCGTGGTGAACCCACACTCCGGACAGTGAAACTCCCCCTCCGGGACCGCCACCGCCTCGCTGGTCGGTTCGAGTTCGGTGCCATCGGTCCCGACCGGGCGCGTCTCGGGTTCGATGTCGGGCGCCCAGTCGTCGTCTTCCTCCTCCTCCTCGGGCCACTCGCCCGGGGCGCGCTCGCTCTCGTCCGGTTGGTCCTCGTCGAGGATGACCGCGTCCTCGGCGCTCGGGTCCCGCGTCTCGGTCGCCGACTGCCCGCCAGTCCAGGCGTCACTCTCCGGTTCGCCGGCGTGTGCTCCCCCGCCCGCACCCTCTGCCTCCTCGATGAGTTCGGCGTCCTCGGCGGCGGCGGGTTCGGGTCCAGCATCGGGGACCTCAGTCGACGGCGATGGGGCCTCGGCAGCGTCGGTCGCCGGATCGTCCGTCGCCGACGCCTCCGTCGCCGGGTCGTCGCCTGCCGGCCCGTCGTCCTCGTCGCCGACGATGTCCGAGGGGGTCTCCAGCGTGGTCACCTCCCTGTTCGTCGAGACCACGCGCGTCTCGCCACACCGCTGGCAACGCTCGGTCTCCCTGATGGTGATGACGACCTCGCTGCCCTCCTCCTCGCGCTCGCGTGTGACCTCGGCCTCGCCAAAGCGGTGCCCGAACACCGAGCACTTGAGACTCATTGTCACGACTTCGCCGCCTGTCGCACATAAGCGTACTGCTTGGGTCGGGCCACAGAGGCATACTATAATATCGACCCGGCCGTAACGTCGCACACATGCAAGCGAAACAGGAGTACCGCGACCGGGGGGAGACGGAAGTCACGGTGCTCGACGCGCTCGCCGACCGGGCCGAGGAGGGGATGACGGTCTTCGAACTCCGGTCGGAGGTCGATGTCGACATCGACCGTCTCGAGGAGGCGCTCGCGGACCTGAAGGCCGACGACCTCATCGAGGTCGAGAACGACGGCCCACGCACCGTCATCATGCCCGACAAAGAGGCCGTCGGGCCCGTCGATCACACGGACGAACCGGGGCTGCTCGAGGAACTCCGGCGCCGGTTCCCCTTCTAGCGCCGCCCGGGCGGTGCGGGTCGGCCGCGACCGTCCCTCCCCGCCGGACGTTTTCAATCGCCGCTCGCGGTCGCAGCGGCGGCGCAGTTGTTCGGCCCGAGTTCGAGTTCGAACGCCTCCTCGCCGTCGGCCGCCTCCCGGCCGAGGTTGACCCCCACGATGCGGTCGGCGTTGGCCGGCTGGGGCGGGTCGGTGGCGGTCACCCGGTCGACGAACTCCCCGGGGGATTCCCCGAAGACGTCCAGCCGGTCCCGGACCGTCCCCAGGGTCGCGGTGTAGGTCCGGTCGTCGGCGGGCGCCGTCGCCGTCCCGTAGTGGCCCGGAGCCAGCACTGTTTCGTCGTCGAACCGCGCCAGCCGGTCGGTGAGGGTCGCGTGCAACTCGCGGGCGAGCGCCGCGGGGTCGGCACCGTCCTGCAGGTCCGGCCGGGCGACGCCGTCGAGGAACAGCGAGTCACCCGACAGCAGGACGTCCGCCACGGCGAACCCGAACATCCCCGTGGTGTGGCCCGGCAGGGCGACGGCCTCCAGTGTCGTCCCGCCGACCGCGACCGTCCCGCCGTCGGCTACCGACTCGACGTCGAACGTGACGCCGCGCTCGACGGCCGGTTCGGGGAGGTACCGAGGGACGCCCGCCGCCGCCGAGCACTCGCGCAGGCCGCTGACGTGGTCGGCGTGGACGTGTGTATCGAGGACCGCGACGATATCGAGGCCCCGCTCCGCGGCGTCCGCGAGATAGCGGTCGGTAAAGGCTCGCAGCGGGTCGACGACGGCGGCCTCGCCCCCCGAGGCGACCATGTAGCCCAGGCACCCGCTGGAGGGGCGGCGGTACTGGACGACGGTGGGGTCCTCGCGGACGGTGTTGGCCTCGTAGACGCGGGCCCACCCGCGCATCCCCTCGGCGAGGTTCCCTGCCTCGATTCCCGCCTGGGTGAGCAGGCCGGCGACGTAGGCGCTTGCCTCGCCGCGGCCACAGACGGCGACGATGGGACCCTCGCCCGTGAGTTCGGCGGCGCGCTCGGCGACGCTGTCAGTGGCGTCGGCCTGGAGCCACTTCATGTAGGGGACGAGCGTGGCGGTGACCGATGGGCCGTCGATGCGCCAGGTCTCGAAGTCGTCGCGGTTGCGCACGTCCAGCAAGCGCACGGGCTCGCCTCCGGCGAGTCGCGCGGCCAGCTGTGCCGGCTCGACCGACTCGACCGGCACGTCCGGGTCCGGGTACTCCTGCATGGTCCCGGCTACGCGAGCGCGGCGAATAAACCCGCCGTCCGCTCCAGCCGTTCTACCTCTCGACTGGGGCCCCGCAATCGGCGGCCAGCGGTCCGGACGGCGGCGGACGGGACCCCGCAAACTAAATCTGACGACGACGAACGGGTGGACATGGACGGACAGACGTTCGTCGAGTCGGTTCGGGAGGACAAGCGGACGGAACTCGACCGGCTGGGGTCGGAGAAGGCGCTGCTGGCGGCCACGCGGGCGGACCTCTCGGCCGGGACGGTCCTCGAGACTGTCGCGCTGACCCTGGAAGGGCTCCGTGCGACCCTGGATGGGTGGGCCGGGGAGACGTCCGAGGAGGGCGCCCGCGAGGCGTTCGCGGACGCCGCGACCGTCCTGGGGGAGGAGTGCGAGCGGGTCGGGGCAGAACTCGACGCCGAACCTGCTGGGGACCCGCCCGCGCCGGTCCCGTCGGTCCGGGCGTTCGGGGGGACGCCCGAGCGCGTCGGGGCCGCGTTCGTCGGCCACGGGCTGGTCTTCGACGGCGTCCTCCTGCAGGCGGTGAGCTTCTTCGTCAACGAGGCCGAGCGCGGCCGGGCGGACCTGATGCGGGACCTGCGCTCGGGCGCGAGCGAGCGCGTCGACGCGGGAGCTGCCACGCTCGAGTCGGTGTGTGCCGCCGACGCCGAGTGGGAGCGGGCCGAATCGGCCGCCCGCGCGGTCGTCGACGCCGCCTACGAGGACTACGCCGAGACGCTCGACGGGATGGGTATCGACCCGAAACCCGTCTGTTGAGACCCGGGTTCCGAGT